>JBCBCD010000900.1:0-3284 GCA_038530915.1 Bacteroidota bacterium | reverse complement strand
GCAAGACGTTACGGCTACAATGATTTTAGGTTTAATGGATTTTGGGGCGGAGGATGACGATTTTATTGGGTCATTGCTCTGCGAACTAAAAAACAAGTTTTTTGGTTCGCAGAGCGAATAACTTAATAACCATATTTAAGACTTCTTCCCAGTCTTCAAGCTATCCTGAATCTTTAGGTATTTACTATTATTCGGTTCTCTTCTGATTAGTTCTTCGACGATTTCCAGAGCTTTATCGTTTTGTTGTTTAGTGCGAGCTATATTGAGTTTTTTAAGTAATTTATCGGTAGAATCGCATTGACTGGTATTGCCGAATCCTACAACAACTACATCCCCTTTTTCAACTTCCTGACCTTCCAGTTTGAAAGCGACTTTGATCTGGAAAGAAACCGGCTCAGATAAATTTTTCCATTGCTTCATTTCTTTTAAAGTAGAAATGACTTGTTGGTCTAAACCATTATCAAGATTGGTTTTCTTTTTGATGTCAGTTATTTGTCCATCCACATCAACAGTTGCTTCGATGATGGATAAACCCATAGAGCAATTATCTCTGGCTGCTAGTGGATATTTGATGGTTTTGTAAAATTTAGTAAGAAAACCTTTGTGTCCAGCTTTATAAGCATCGTCCAATACAGCATTCAGTTGATTATCTTTTTGAGCAAAAACACCAACTGAAATAAATAGAAAAGAGAAAAGTAATAGTAGATTTTTCATAAATAATTTCTTTGAGCAATGGAAAGTAACGCTAATTTAAACAAACTTAAAAAACACTCAAGGCATTAGTCGCATAACTACCAAAATTATCTTGGCGTTAGTTGTTCTAAAGCTGTATTTACTGCTTCAACAGGGAGTTTACATACCTTGTTTTGACAAACATAAATCATTGTACGACCTTCTTGTAATTTATATTTCAAAAGCTCCAATTCTCCTTCTTCAGGTCCACCCAGATAAATGGCATTTGGTAAATAATGAGTCGACAAATTCTTACGTAGGTTTTCATAATCTTTACCAATGATGACCACTTCGTAGGGAGGATTCATTAGATCAATGTATAAGTGCATCCAATTTGAAAAGAAACCGGCATCACCATATTCTTCCAGCTGTGGAATGATGGTGTTGAGCATGGATTTTGCCATCTTGACATATTCTTCCTGATAAGTAATCACCCCTAAACGGTGTAAGTTTCTAGCCATCACAGAATTAGAAGCCGGAATTACATTATCGGAGGTCTCTGCCTTTTTACTAATAAGCGCAGGATCCAGATCAGAAGTATAATTGAATAATAGGTTCTCTTTCTTGTAGAAATGCTGGATGGTATATTCCGTCAACCCTTTTGCATAGGACAACCACTTTGTATCAAAACTTACTTCATAAAGCGCTATGAAAGCTTGTATACTAAAAGCGTAATCATCTAAAAATGCATTGATTACCGACTTTTCATTTTTGTAGTTCCTATTTAAGCGATAATCTGACTGCATCATTTTGTCGATGATGAATTGTCCTGCTGCTTCTGCTGTGCTCAGGTATTCTTTTTCACCAAAAGCCTGATAAGCATCCAGATAACCTTTCATCATAATAGCCGTCCAGGAAGTCAATATCTTGTCATCCAAGCCAGGACGGATGCGTTTTGTCCTCTGATTAAAGAGTTGGGTTTTTATTTTATCAATGGCAACATTAAGTTCGTTTACATCCATTTGATATTTTTCTGCAATTGCTTCCAGTGATTTTTTTCTGTACAATACATTTACTTCCTCCCAATTGCCATTTTTTTTGACCTCAAAATAATCAATAGCCAGTGCCAGTAATTTAGGATCTTTAACAACTTCCTCTATTTCTTCTTGTGTCCAAACGTAGAATTTCCCTTCTTCCCCTTCACTATCTGCATCAAGAGAAGCATAAAAGCCACCTTCTGGTGAACTTAGCTCCCTTTTGACAAACTCTAAAGTTTCTTCTACTATGTTTTTATACCTCTCTTCTTGTGAAAGCTGATACGCCTGAGCATAAAGACTTACCAATTGGCCATTGTCATACAGCATTTTCTCAAAATGAGGAACCTTCCAATCTTCATCGGTAGAATACCGTGAAAATCCTCCACCCAACTGATCGTAAATACCTCCTTTGGCTAAGTTTTCCAGTGTTGTATTAACTGCTTCAAGTGCTTTTTCATCACCTAGTTGGTAGTAGTATTTCAAGAGATAAGAATAACTATTAGGCATTGGGAATTTAGGTGCCCCACTGCGGCCACCTTTTTTGAAATCCACCCTATCCAGGAATTTATCCGTGTAAGTTTTCAATTTTACTGCAGTTAAAGCTTCTTCCTTTTCGTTAATAACGATTTGATCTAGATCATTGATCCCTTGGGTCAGTTGAGCGGCATATTGCTGTAGCTTAGCAGGATCTTTTTCGTATTCCTTATTGAAATAGGTTAAAATATTCAGCCACGTTTTTTTAGGAAAATAGGTGCCAGCCCATACAGGTTTGCCATCTGGGAGGGCAAAAATATTTAATGGCCATCCACAACCTTGTTCACTAGCTAATTGACAGGCGGTCATATAAATATTGTCAATATCAGGTCTTTCCTCTCGGTCTACTTTGATGCTTACAAAATGGTCGTTCATAAATCGAGCAACGGTTGTATCCTCGAAAGATTCGTGCTCCATTACATGACACCAATGGCAAGCAGCATAACCGATACTTATAACAATCAGTTTATTTTCAGCTTTTGCTTTATTAAGTGCTTCTTCCTTCCAGGGATACCAATTGACCGGATTGTGGGCATGTTGTAATAGATAAGGACTACTTTCGTCTATCAGTTTATTTGTGTAAAGGCGTTGTTTCTGACTATTTAATTGCTTATTGTTACAAGCAGAAAGCAGAAAAAACATCACTACAATGCAGATCGAAAATTTCATGTATCAATTTTTAAGAATAAGGTTTTGGAACCTCTCTTCTTTAGAATATTTATCATAGGGAGGTTGATTCGCATATGTCGCTAAGGCAAAACCTCTTTCAACAGCAAGTTCCAAATTAATGTAAAACGAATCTCTATTCTCGGTTATGGCATAAATTTCTGCTAAGGTAGAATAAGGAAATGGATTCCTGGGATAAAATTTAACGGCCAATTGTGCATGATGAATGGCAGAGTCGTACCTTTCTTGTTGATAATCACACATTGCCAGTAGGTTGTAACTGCTTTGCAAATTAAAAGGCCGGTCTGGGAAATTTGGGTCTTTAGTAATACTTTCAATAGCAAGTCTTAGCCTTTCATCATGCACAATTGGCCG
>JBCBCD010000899.1:0-3285 GCA_038530915.1 Bacteroidota bacterium | reverse complement strand
TTTTTTTTATTGGTGTGTACTTATCACCACACGCCTTGTGTTTACATCTCCACTCCATTATTTTTATAGTAAAGTAATTTTTTAAAAGAATTTTGCTAGAAAATTACTTCACTGAAAAGTTTTTGCAGCGTTTAAGTACAACTTGTGAGTGACAAAAAAATTGATTCACTAAAGGCTTACAGATGAAGTATCACGCAAATCAACTTTATCATATTTTTAATCAAGGGAATAATAAGGAACCTATCTTTTTTAATAATGGTAATTACTATTTCTTCCTAGAAAAGATGAAAAGACATCTTTTACCTTACGTAGACGTCGTTTCTTATTGTTTAATGCCAAATCATTTTCATTGGTTGGTAATTACGAAGCCAGAAGCTTGTGTATTATGTGAAACAATCAAGCCTCAACCTCCTCATAATAATATGGATAGCAATTACCAACAAGTTCTGAGTAAACAAATAGGTATTTTGCTTAGATCTTACACTAGATCAATTAATGTTCAAGAGGAAAGGAGCGGTTCCTTGTTTAGAAAAAGGACGAAGGTTAAAGATGGCTGGAATGGGAAATCTCTTACAGCTAACTCTTACAGTCACGACTATATACCTGGAGCATTTAATTTATATTATGCAAGGATATGTTTTAGGTATATACATGCTAATCCAGTAAAAGCAGGATTGGTAAAAGAGGAAATAGACTGGACTTTTTCTTCTGCTAGAGAATATAATGGATTGAATGAAAATGGGATTTGCAATAAAGGAAAAGCTAATCAAATATTTAACCTTGAAATATTGGAGTGGACTGATCACCTCACGTGGTGCGGTGATCAGTCTACTCTAAAATTATTCCAGTAAAAAACATTCATCTCAGTTTTAAACAATATTCCATAAACCTTCAGGTTATTTTAGTAGTTATTTGTGAAATAATTACTTCCCTATGAAAAAGTCTTTACTGCTTCAGCTTATTGCTTTTATTTTACCTCTTGGTCTTTATGCTCAACTGGATCTCAATGATTTCCGTTTAGGTGGATCAGCACGAAAACTTAATGAACAATGTATCCGCCTGGTTCCTGATGTTCAATATGTATCGGGTTCTGCTTGGTATAAGAAGCCCATTGACCTCAATAATCCTTTCGAATTGGAAGTGTGTCTGGTGTTTGGGGATAAAGACTTGGATGGAGCGGATGGGATCGTTTTTGCTTTTTACCCTCAAATGGCTCGTACTGGTTATGCGGGTGAAGGGATGGGATTTGCTGGTCTTATTCCTTCTTTAGGAATTGAATTTGATACCTACAAAAATTACCATCTTAATGATCCGGATGACGACCATTTGGCAGTTATGGTAAATGGGCAGACCTACCACAGTCAATATTCTTTTCAGCCAGTCTTACTTCCCAATTTAGAGGATGCCAATCGACATGTCATGCGTTTTTTGTGGGACCCTGCACAACAAGTACTAGATGTATATGTAGATAATGAAAGGGCTGCTATTTTTGAAGGAGATGTTATCAATCAGATTTTCCTAGGAAACCCTATTGTGTATTGGGGCGTAACCGCAGCTACCGGGAGGCTTAGTAACACACATGAAATATGCATCAAAAAGATGCTGTTTACTGATGCAACTGAGACTTATGAGAACTTTGAGGAGATGAATAAAGCAAAAATGATAAGTAAAGTCCTGGGTGAAGTTCAATTTAAAGCAGGCACAAATGAAGTAATGAATGAATCGATGGTAGATTTAGAAAGTGTATTAGCTTTCCTAAATAATAATGAATCAAAGAAATTAAGTATTTCTGGAGCCGTTGATTTGGTTAATGCTTCTGAAGCAGTCCAAAAACTCTATCAACAAAGAGTAAATGCATTGGTGAACTATTTTATTGAACATGAAATAGCTCCGGATCGCATCCGAATCAGTGTGAAGTCAATAGAAACGGATCCCCTTTTTTATGAAATAGAATCTACCAATAAGTTTAGCTTTTCAAGCTTTCAAGCAGAAGAATAAGACGTGATGGATTGTTACTTTGGATGATTATGAATCTTGAGATATGACGGGGCATCTTTATTGAAGGAGAAGAAATTTAAAAACCATATCATGGGAAAGGATACTTCTAAGATGAGGACAATTTTCTCTTTTCGTTTTTTGATCTATGCACTTGTTTGTGCTTTGATTGTGTTTTTATTTAAGGATTACGTAGCTCCTTTACTGTATGAGGTTTTTGAATAAATTGATAAATAGAGAAGTTTTAAGCACTTAATTTGAATGCTTCAAAAGACCACTGGTCCATTTTTCAACATCCAGATAATGAAATGATCTTCTTAAAAAGTGATTGGATTTAAGTGAAATGACTTCTTTGTGTAATTCCATTAAATAAATGCTTTTCTGTTCTAGATTAGCAAATGCTGCTTTTTTAAAAAATTCAAAAGTGGCTTGCTGGAGTGGATCCAAACCTAATGTCTTGCTAAAAAAGGTCTTATAGCTTTTAATGAGATAAATTAACAAGTCATAGTTTTTCATTTCATAGTGAGCCATCAAGAACATCAGTCTTGAGAAGATCTGTATATCTTCTCTTAGGTGAGGATCTTTACTATTAATAATTTTATTGAGATAAGGAATGGCCTGGTCGGCTTTGTTCAATAGGAATTTAATCCCTGCAAACTTATAGTAAAATATCATCTTTTTGTGGGCGTCGATGAGGTGAAAATTCTTTTTTAGGAAATCTGCTATTTGGGGAATGTTTTGATCACCTGAAAGATATTGCTTTGAAAGCAACAACTCATTGAGTTTGCTAAAATGGAAATATAGATGAGCATTGAGTCTGGAGTTAGGACTAAAAGTGTTATCGTGTTCTTTTAAAAAAAAATCAAAATAAGCCATCTTCTTTTGTAGGGCCTCTAAATTACCTTCCTGGTAGCTTATTTTCATGTGCTGATGTAAAAGTTTGACATATAGATCTTTATCTTCTATTAACATCTTAGGGTAAGCCTTAAATAGCTCAATTGAACTATTGACCATTTGTATGGAACGCTCAAAGTTTTGGAGAATAAAACTGTACCAGTAGTTGGCTTGATAAAAATAGATTTTTTCAAAAAAGGTCATTCCTTTTAAGTCCATACTTGGAATGACAGATCTTGCAAAGGTATGTGCTTTGATCACCTCTTCTTCACTTTTCACATGTCCATTGGTAATGTAGTAACCTTGTAGTTTGAGTGCTATATTAGAAAGCTGAATGGTTTTTAAAATAATTTCACTCCTCTTAAGTGTTTGATTGGTGATATCCTCCGTATCTCC
>JBCBCD010000898.1:0-3294 GCA_038530915.1 Bacteroidota bacterium | reverse complement strand
CTATGGTCTATGGTCTATGGTCTATGGTCTATGGTCTATGGTCTATGGTCTATAATGTAATTCTTACCTACTTTTTGAGTTCAAGCAAAAACAAATTAATACACTGCTTGAAGGTCGAAGAGCTAACTATAGAAAGCTAGACTATAGACCATAGACACCAGACTAATTAGACAATGTACTTACCGATCTGAAGATACGTTCCCAGCTTATTCCTTTTGCAAGAGAGCCTTCACGTAAAGAAAACCAAACAAACAAAGGTTTACCGACTACATGATCCTCTGGTACAAAGCCCCATATTCTTGAATCTTCCGAATTGTGTCTATTATCACCCATCATCCAGAAATAATCCATTTTGAAGGTATATTCATTGGTAGCTTCACCATTAATAATGAATTGGCCATCCTTTTCTGCCAAGGTATTGCCTTCATATACACCAATGATTCTTCTATAGAATGCGATATTATCTTTTGACAACTGAACAGTTGCTCCTTTTTGAGGAATCCAAATAGGTCCATAATTATCTTTAGTCCAAGATCCATTGATAGCAGGATCATGAGGGAATACTGCATTGGGAGTAGGATCTAATTTGGCAATATCCATTTCCTCGATTATTATGTTAGCATCCATGGCAGCGATTTTTTCTCGTTGCTCTTCATTTAAGATGACAAGCATTTGATCACCTCTTGCCCCTTGCAAGTCTTCTTCAGAAATACCCCACTTTGTAAAATTTCTGGTATTCATTGATACAGCAGGTGCGTTTATTAGGTGAAAGAACTGAACATATTTTGGCTTTTTACCTTTTTCACCATTGATGTAGACCTCACGATCAATGATCTGTAAAGAATCACCTGGTAAGCCAATACAACGCTTGATGTAGTGATCTTTTTTATCTAAAGGTCTGGTAATTAATTTTTCTCTATTGGTCTTTATTCTTTGTGCCTGAAGATCAGGCATCTGATTGCGTCTGTAATCATAAATACTATAAGTCCGACCAGGGAAGATGTAGACGCTATCCCCTTCAGGGAAGTTAAATACCACCGGTTCGTTGCGATCAATTTTTTCTATAGCTGGCAATCGATAGTAAGGCAATTCTGCACCTTCAAGGTAAGACTCTCCTCCTACTACAGGTACTCTATTATGTAGCAAAGGAAGCATGGTAATGGTTTGAGGCGTACGAATACCGTAGTGCGCTTTACTTACAAATAAGAAATCACCTACGACTAATGAGCCTTCCATAGATGAAGTAGGAATTACATAAGCTTCGATTAGAAACATACGTATAAAGGCAGCTGCAAAAACAGCAAAAATGATTGCTTCAGCCCATTCTCTACTACCAGATTTGGTATATGGATTACGTGTTGCTAATTTTTTGTATTCTCTTTCATTGCCATTGGCTTTTGCTTCTTTCAGTTTTTCGTTGTATTCCATCTCCAATGTGAAGTTGGGACCAACGTACTTTTCTTTTTTATCCAAACCCAAGTAAAAAAAGAAGAAAGGAGTCGCAATAACTGCTAATGCACTGTGCCAAAAAGACAATTTATCAAATGATCTCACCATGCGTACTGCAAGGCTCGCATAAATAAAGATATTAACTATCGGTAACAGCAATAAGGCTACTTTCCACATGGGATAACCTGTAATCTTACTCCATACAACGAAGTTCAATCCAGGAACTAAACCTTGCCATCCGGCTTCACCTGCTTTTTCAAAAACGAAATAGAGGCTAATACTCAATAAAACATATCCAACTAAAAGAAAAATCAAAAATCCCATCCGTAATTTTCAATTGATTAAGCAAATCTGGCCACAAATATAGACTAATTTGTCAGCAAGGGGATGTTATTGATATCTTAAGATCTACAGAAACGGCATATTATTCGATGACGGTCCCCTCAATTGTCAGGATATGGGGCTTTCGAACAGACCTAAAATAGACCTTAATCTTCTTTTTTATCTTCCCCATATCTCTCGAATCATACGAAACATGTATGACACCAATTGAATCCGGTGCCACTGCTTCGTAAGACCATTCAGAGGTAGTACATCCGCAAGAAGTTCTAACATTATCGATATACAATGAATCGGAGCCCGTATTTTGATATTCAAAGGCAATATTCACTGGTGTATCATAGGTGACTTGTCCAAAATCATAGTCTATTTCTGTCAACCAAAGCAAATTAGTCGTCCCTAAAAAAAGAAACATCAAGCAACCGGATAAAAAAGTTGTACACATCAAAATTGATCTTTATTTTTTTCCTGTACCTCCCAAGTATGATCCGATAGTAACTTAACAGTAGCCACATATACATAAGGTGGATTGCTCCCCCATTCATTAGGACCTACCATGGATAGTACATTTTTACCATTAGAACGGCGATAAAGATGATAAGTGAATCCAATTAATGGTTCAAAATTCATCTCTGCCAAATAGATATCCTGTGATATAGTAACGCGATCATGTATGCTTTTAGCCTGTTGTGCCAATAATTCTATCTGTTTTCTGATTTGCTCCAGCTGCATTTCAGTTTGTTCATACATGGAACTTACGGCTCTACCTTTCACTCGGCCTTTATCAATTGGCTTGATCTGTACCCCGCCTACTGTATGTGCATAGGGCAATAAATGTGGATTCTCTGCAATCTTATCTTTATCAATAGGATTGATCAATATTTCTTTTTGCTCATGATCTTTTTTACTCATTTAGACCTTTAGTTTATTACTTGTTTCTACAACCCTAAAAACAAAGAAAAGATTTAAAAATACAATAAAAATGGAGTGGACTGATCACCTCACGGCGTGAGGTGATCAGTCTACTCCATTTTTATTGAACTAAAAAAACTAAAAAGCCTCGACAGAATATTTTCTGTCAAGGCTTTTAATAAGTGCGATTAGTATATGAATTATCTTATTTCAATGTAAAGTTGGACGTACCTGCTAAGTAACCTTTATTGTATACCTCTATAGTGTACTGACCTGCCTGAAATGGCTGACTTGGCGACCAAACTGAACACATGTTATTTGCCGTTTTGTCATAGTCCATTTCTTCCATTTTAGTGAAACGGATTTGCTCTTGTGACTGGTTATCAACTAATACCCCAGAACCAAGATCTTCAATAGCCAATGTTTCTCCTAGTGGATTTACGATACGAACGAAGAAACGTTCAACACCCATGTCTACTACATCATTTTCTGTAGCAGTAAAGCAAATTTGTAATTCATCTACATTCTTTGCTGTTGTCTTCTTCGCCTTTTTGCCATTGTTACGGATTTTTAATCCTTGAACAGTAATATTAC
>JBCBCD010000897.1:0-3295 GCA_038530915.1 Bacteroidota bacterium | reverse complement strand
TCAATTTCCGGTTTATGTTGTCATGGCTGTTTTAACTTACTGGCTTGGGTTAAATGGCTATATGAAAAGGAATGAGGTAGTTAGTAAAATCAATAAGTCATCAGAGCAATTGCCACATCTGCAGAATATTGCCCAACAATTGGATGAAGCTATGCTGAATCAAAAATTGTATTTACAAGCTGATTTAAATTTGAATCAATTAGGTGCGGCTTTACAAATCAAACCTTACTTAATTACAGCTGCTTTAAATAAGGTAAAAAAGCAAAAATTTTCTGACTACATCAATAGCTGGAGAATTGATGAATTTAAAAAATTACTTCAGGAGCCATCCTATCAGCATTATAGTTTGTTGGCCATTGCACATGAAGTAGGATTCAACTCCAAAGCTTCTTTCAATCGTATTGTAAAGAAAATGACCGGTAAATCTCCCAGTGAGCTGAAAGAGTCGGCTCAAATCATGAAATGACCCTTTTTGAGGAGTCTCATTTAGCGAATTGAGACGATTTCAATGCTTTCTTCCTGCTTCTTTGTGGAAAAAAAGAAATCATGAAGAAAGAAATCACTTTTATCTTGATGGTGTTTTTGGCCGTTCGACTGTCGGCTCAGACACCTCAGACCGCACCACTTCCAGATCGATTTGATGGCTTGAAAGAATCATTATTAGTGAATCATTTTCCCAATCCGGTACATCCTACCACAGATGAAGATTCTAAATACGATTATTTGTGGAAGCATACCACTTCTGTACTATCTCTTGAAGAAGAGGTTCAAATAGAAGCTTGCGGCGCCTATCTATTCTACAATGACCAGTGGAACCTGAGAGTCAACTATCCTGTAAAAGACTTTGCTAAACTCTTCGATTGCAAAAAAGGACTAATAAAAAAAGGCCAACCTTACACTTTCAAAGACAACTGGCGAACTTCTGATTCCCTTTTTGGGGGCTGGGCTATGTGGTACTTTATCGGTACCAATGAGTCTGGAGAGAGAGTCTTTGGGGTAGGAAGAATAGACACAACTGATCAATTAAAATAACTTTTTGTCGTATTGACATCCTTAATTCGAGATATGACCAATTGCCTTTGTAACATCAGACTTTACTATCAATTGTCGAAAGTCTCAGGTCTAAGCAAGCACAGTATTAGACTTTCGACCTTCGACCTTTAGACCAGAAATTTAAACATACTCTTAAATTCAATTACATAATACAAGACATAAAATTCAATTAATATGCGTACTATATTATTTATCATTTTATTTATTTCAAGCTTAAGCTCTTCTATCTATTGCCAGGAATATACCTTGTCTACCGATAAAAGTAAACTGAACTGGACAGGTAAAGCTGCCTTTAGTTCGTACACCTTATCAGGCACAATCAATGCAAAATCTGGTTTTTTAAAACACAACAACGAAGGCATTTCGGAAACGAAGGTTGTGATCAACACGAAGACCATTGATTCCTCTATTGGACAATTAAAAAAGCACTTAAGAAGTAAGGATTTCTTTGATGTAAATAAATATCCTGTAGCAGAATTTCTATTAGACGAATTGACTCCAACTAAAGAAGGACATTATTTAGCTAAAGGCTGGATGACTATAAAAGAAAAGAAAGAAGCATTCGAATGTGAATTGAACATACAGTCCGAAGGAAATGAAAAAGTGGCTAGAGGAAAAGCGATTATAGACAGGACCAAATATGGAATCACTTTCAATTCGCCCACATTTTTTGAGTCCATGAAAGATCAGGCGATAGCAGATGATTTTGAAGTGGAGTTTGAACTGTGGTTTATCAGAGAATGATAATTAAAATCTGGTGCAGCAAGCTGCACCAGATTTTAATTATTACTTGTTACCAAGTATCTCATTATACTTATCTGTATCTCTTAAGACTGCAATTGCCTCTTGAATTTCATCATCATTGCGAAGGCCCATTTTAATTTTACCTTCCTGATAATAGTAGCGACCAGCAATTTCTTTTTCTACAATTTTGATCAAGTCTTTTTTGTACTTCATGATGCTTTCCTCTTTCTCCTTGGCGATATTTGCCTTGATGGTTTCAATCTCTTGAAGGAAAGTATATCCTTGATCTTTAGCATCTGCTTCTAATTTCTTTAAAAGCTTTTCACTTTGAGTTTCAAATTTGAAATCTTGGTTTTCCAAAAACTGAACAAATTCATCAAATTTAGTGAAACGGAAATCTTCAACAGCAGCAATCGTCTCATTTTCTAAACAAAACTGAGTTACAAACTTGAAGATGTAATCCTGATCAACAATACTTTTAATGATATCAGAATCTGTAGCTTTTGGAATAACGATATCAGGTCTTACTCCTCCACCATCTAGAACAACACGTCCATTTTCAGTTTTAAACTTAGTACGCTCCTCATCCGAAATATTTACCGGCTCACCGTCGGCATATTCTACACTTTGAATACAACGGCCAGAAGGAATATAGTATTTAGCAATAGTCAATTTCAACTTGGCATTGTAACCTATGTCTTTGGTATTCTGAACCAAACCTTTACCATAAGATTGCTGACCAATCAATATACCTCTATCGTAATCCTGCATAGTACCACAAACAATCTCTGAAGCCGAAGCTGATCTGCCATTTATTGTTACAGCCAATGGGAGATCAATATCTATAGGTTGGTTTTGTGTTTTGAAATTGCGATCCCATTCTCTTACTTTTCCTTGCGTTGAAGTTACTAGCTCGTTTTGTGGAATAAACACATTTGAAACATTTACTGCTTCAGCTAATAAACCACCACCATTGCCTCTTAAATCCAGGATAACGCCTTTTAGATTCGGGTTTTTCTTTTTCAACTCTTTCACTGCATTACCAACATTAGCACCTGCTTGTCTGGTAAAAGTAGTCAACACCACATATCCAATGTCTCCATCCAGAACATCATAGAAAGGTACATTTGGAATTTCAACAGTTGCTCTTTCAATTGCAACAAACATATCCTTCTCCTGTCCAGGACGACGAATAGTTAATTCCAGCCCTTGTCTGGAAGAAACTTTTAATAAATCGTTGACTTCTTGAGGTGTTTTCCCTTTTGTATCCTTTCCTGCTACCCCTACAATTTGGTCACCAGCTTTAAGGCCAGCCTTATCTGCTGATTGATCTTTGTACACTTCCGTAAGTGTAACGTAATCATCGATTAGTTTTGAAACTGCTCCGATACCATTGTATCTTCCTTCGGTTTGAAGGCGATAACTTTCTATATCATTCTCAGAAATGTAGTTGGTGTAAGGATCTAAAGAGTTAACCATTGCATCGATACCAGTACGC
>JBCBCD010000896.1:0-3296 GCA_038530915.1 Bacteroidota bacterium | reverse complement strand
AATAACTCCATTCTGATTGTTTCAGCCTCTGTGCTGTAAAGGGGAATATTTTTAACGGGTAGAGGGCTAATTGGATAACCTAAGCAAGTTTCTAGGTTGATGCTAAAGGTGGCTATGTTACGGCAATCTCGTTGCACAATCTTTAAAAAATGGGATCAGTGATCATGAAACCCTTGAGCTTATTAAAAGCACTGTTCATTTTTTAAAGATTGTGCAACGAGATTGCCGTATTCCATCCTATTCATTTGATGATGAACACTTCCCAGCTTACCCCCATTTTCTTGATAGAGTGCATCAAATTCTGCAAGATGTCCCTGTAGGTGAAGGTTATAAGGATACACTTGATGAGGTTGAATCTGTATAAATTCTTCGATCCAAAGATTTTCATGGAAGTTTAACAAACTTTATCTCCATAGAAGTCATAGGTAAACAAGAACACTATACCCCAATAATGGAAATATGTCAAAACCAGTTGATGCTCTTCTTATTTTCTTCGTGGTACCTTTTTACTTTTTCTTCTTGCTCTTTAAATTTACGAAACTCACGCTTAAAATTGCGATATAAACCATCAACGTCTTTTATATCTAATGTTTGAATGTTATCCAAGGCCTTTAGGTGTTTATATCTCATATCAATATTCTCAATTGAGATTTCATCGTATGACTTATATCCCATTTCCTGCATCATCTTACCTAGATTTTCACGGAGTTCATATAGCTCTTCATTCATTACCGTTAATTGTCTTTTTTGGTAAATACTTTTTATGACTTTATAAGGAAGATAGCCAAATACCCAAAGCTGCAATATTATAGAAATGGCATAAATAGACCAATGTAGTGAATCGTCTTCCATGACGCCGTTTTTGCAACTAATATATCAATTTTTTGTCTAGAATACTCGGCGTTTACCGTAAGATATATTATCACATTTTAAATTCACATGTCTTCATCTTATCTTTTAGGAAAATTATTAATTATGACATCTAAAGAATATAGAGAGTCTCTGGGCTACATTCCTGAGGAACGAACTTTATTAACTAGGAATTGGGAACCACCTAGTTTTCAAGAATTTTGGATTGAGGCTAAAAATGGAAAAATTGGATTGAATATTATGCAAGATCACTACTTTTGGCTCTATTCAAATGTGCTCCCAAAGAAAAAAGGGTTATTTGCACCAAAGATGCCTTACCATGAGAGACTTCTAGAAAAAATGATGTCTTCAGAGGATATTTTTTGGAAGGTATATCACCATCAAATCGATTTGGTTTTATATTATTGATTGTGATATTTACGAAGTAATTATTATCTAAAGGCGTTCGCCACCCTCTGCCCTTTCAGGCCATTCACCTGTCACACAACAACCCAGCTACCCCTCCGTTTGTCCGGGGGTAACCTTGTAAGGTCAATGAAAATACATTGACTTATATAATCTTCTCTTTAGCATCAATCTTTATGAATATATTTGTACTCCAACTGATATGTGCAGGTCTTTTGATAATAGGTACTGGGCGACATGAAACAGGCTTATCACTTATCACCTGTGTTTTGACCGTGTTCCTTTTTAATCGCGTGGTTAACTTTTTGCTCTCTTATTTCAATATTGATCATGATTCAATATTCTAGCTTATTGAATTTACCGTATCCTTCTGTTAAGATGGAAATATGCTAAATCCTGCAACCCTAAATCTGGACACTCACAAGGTTGTCAAACTTTTAAAAGAGCGTGGCTATTCTGAAGAAGCCGCAGAAGGCTTCATTGAGGCAATTCAAGAAATCACTTTGTCTGGTATAGCCACCAAACAAGACTTGTATGAGTTCCAAGCGATGACGGTTAAGGAGTTTCAGGATACACGCAATGAAATCCGTGAAGAAACACAAGACTTAAAAACAGAGATAGCAGGTATTAAAGGTCAATTGACTGCTTTAGAAGCTCGATTTGGGGTTTTCCAGTGGGCTATGGGCATTCATATGGCTATGACAATTGCTATTTTAATCAAGCTTTTCAGCTAAAAATTTCATTTTCAAGTCCACATTTTAGACCATTTAAATACACATAAATACATGATTTGCATGCAAAATACATGCAATTAAAAAAGGTGTTACGAACTATTAAATCGTAACACCTTGATTATGAAAGTGGGCGATGATGGATTCGAACCAACGACCCCCTGCTTGTAAGGCAGGTGCTCTAAACCAACTGAGCTAATCGCCCTTATTTGTGTGTGCAAGACCGTTTCTGTCATTGCGTGTGCAAATATATAGCAGTAATCGGATTTATGCAATACTTAAAGAAAAAAAGTATGGATTTTTTTGACTTTTTTGGGCTAAGCACCGTACAAAGGAATAGATTTCATTAGATTTAAGTTCACATCCACCATCCATATTCATATATGAAAGATCTTAAGCTGATTCAGCAGGAATTAAGAGAAATTATGCTCGAAAGTGTGATCGATACTTTTAACGCATTAAAAAAAGAGTTGATCGTAGAGAATGAAACGTATGAGAGTGTCTTACTCATGGAAAGTCAGTGGCGAGAGCTGGAAAGAGAATCTATGCGTGGCACTGTTGGGCAGAATGAATTGATGATTGGCCGCAACAGGGTCAGACAAAATCTCATCGATCTGATCAATGATCTGGAAGAAAATGATCTTTTGATTTCTCAAATCAAAGAAGAGCCCACCAAAGAAGAGAACGAAACTACAGAACAGAAAGAAAAAGTTACTGATGATACCAACCAGTTTAGAAGAACCTTTTTGATCATCCTTGGTGTAGCTGCTCTCATCATACTTGCTATCGTATTGTCTACTAATTCAGGAAAAGAAGAAGATGAAGAGGATATTCTTGATCCAATTTCAACAGATACCCTGGTAAGCTGTTATGATACGACTGCTGGATTTTTACAACAGTACAGCAATGGGCAACTTGCTTTCCTAATCACAGCACAAGATTCCAGCTATGTATTGGGCCTTAACAACGATACTTTGCAACTGATCAGTAAAGAGCAGATGCTGGATAGCCTCGTCAGTACTTTTTGGACCATACAAGTGGATACCAATGGCACAGGTAGCTTAAAAGCATTAAATAGGGAGATCTACCTTACCGTTGATTCGAATACAAATGTCTACTTAGACAGTACCCTTGCTGCCGAATCCTCCAATTGGTTGTTTAAAGCTAATGACAATAATGAGTATCAAATTATCAGTCAACTCAACGATCAATGCTTGTTTTTCAATCAAGATGCTGCAGCCTTGCAACTGGGTTGTTGTGATAGCTTAGATGTAAATGCTATCAATAGTT
>JBCBCD010000895.1:0-3299 GCA_038530915.1 Bacteroidota bacterium | reverse complement strand
GGAGCTGCTAATTATGGAGGATTTTATAATGGGAATCTTCTAAACGTAAATGTTGAGACGAGTTATCGAATTCAACCTTGGGCCAATTTTGGGGTAGTATATGATTACAATAACATCCGACTTGGAGAGGGTTTCGGTGACAAAGAATTGCATTTATTGCGTTTTACTGGTAATTTCACCTTTACCAAAAACCTCCTTTTCAACAACGTGTTACAATATAATACCCAAGGGGAGAATTTTAGTATTTTCAGTAGATTTCAATGGCGGTATGCTCCCATGTCAGATTTATTCGTGATTTTCAACCAAAATCAAAATACAAATGGTTTGGGTATACAGAATAGAGGGTTTATTGTAAAATTAACCTATTGGTTGTAAAAGAACTCATAGGTGGTTTTAAATTGCTCACCCCATAAAGCTTCTCCATGAGTACCACCCTCGATAATATCGGAAACGAAATTCTCAAGAGGCATATTTTTGGAAAGGATACTTTGCATTTTTTGAAAAACAGGCACCATTCCCCCTTCTTCAGAGCCCACTAGCATATGGATTTTACAATCTTCCAATAATGGATTTCTCTTGTGTAATTCATAAATATCATCTGACACCCAAAATGCAGGAGAATATACTCCAGCCATTGAGAACACTTCTGGATAGGTCATCAAAGCGTAAAAAGACATTAAACCACCCATTGACGAGCCGACTATTGCGGTATTTTGACGATTTGATAGTGTTCTATACCTTTTATCAATCAGTGGTTTAATGACATCGACAAGTAATTCGGTGAAAGCCTTCCCTTGTTCCTTTCCAAATTCGGGATGGTCCACTACGTTGTATTCTTGCATTCTGAATACTCCGTGATTGTCAATACCTACAACTATTACTTCCCTTTTACTTTCCTTGGAAAAATGGTTGAGTACTTCATCAACACCCCACTCACCTGCATAGGCCGTTTGTTCATCAAAAAGATTCTGTCCATCCAACATATAGATTACTGGGTACTGCTTGTTCGTGGATTGATAGCTTGGCGGTAGATATATTCTTAATGTACGACTGCTGGAAGAATAAGGTACGTGTACAACCTTTTCAAGTATTTCCACATTGACAACCGCTGTAGATAATTTATTGTCAATATTTTGAGCAAAAAGAATAGTTTGGCTAATAAGTGCTAGAAGTATCAAACAAGAATTTGTTTTTGATACATTACATGTTCCTTTTAATGACATATTTTAAAATTTTTTGTTCTAGGATTTGCTAGACCTTAGTCAAATTCCAACTAGAACGTAATGTTTGATTGAACTTAGACAAAAAAGCAGGTTATTGGAAATAACCTGCTTCACAATGAATAAACCTCTTGAATGATTATGGTAAAACAGCTACCAATTCAATTTCAACCGTTAGTTTTGGAATAAACAACCTATCTACTTGGACCCATGTTGCGGTTGGATAATTCCCCTTGTAAAACTCCTTCCTCAATGGTATATAAGTCTTAAATTCATCTAGATTAGTGGTATAAATCACTTCTTTAACCACATTTTCAGTTGTAATCCCATAGTTTTCTAAAGTTTCATTAAGCCTCTGATAAATTGCTTTTAACTGACTTTCCATGTCATCAGTCATACCATTTACTGTACCTGAAATATACACGGTCTTTCCTACTTTAACTGCGTGATTGTAACCAATATACTCTTCAACGTTTTCATGCCCAGGGATATGAAAGATATCTTTCTTAAGTTTTTGGGCGGAGGTGATAACGCTGAACAGCATTAACATACTAACTGTAATTTTTTTCATGTTTTTAAATTTTTTGAAATTTCAGGGTAATTCAAAAAACAGCATGAATCAAAAAATGGAAATGCGTAAATACGATTTTTGTATAAGTAAGCTATTATTCTTTAAGCAATGTTTTAAGCATTACACTGTTAAAACCAGTCATCTAAATGGGGTTTGTTGGTGTATTCTAAAACTCTCATTTTCGTTTTCACTTCAAAAACTAGTTTGGTTCATTATATTATGATTTGGCACCTATTCCACTTTCCCCTTCAAAAAGTGCCATCTTAATTGTTGATTTTTCAAAGAAAAGAGAGCTTTAGACAGGTAAGGAAAAAATCCTTACGCCATAAACGAGATTAAAATGTAACAGCACTCTAGTTCGAATGTCTTACTGGTAAACAAAAACATATTATCATGAAACGAATCATCCTGTTAGGACTATTATCTTTTAGTTTATTTAGCGCGGCCCAAGAAGAAGAAAGCAAACTGACCAATTTCGCTTTCGTAGTTGGAGATTTCGAGTTTAAAGGCAAAACCCTAAAAAGCAAAACCGAGTATAACCACTACAACGGTATTTGGAAATCACGCTATATACTCGACGATACGGTCATTGAAGAGGATTTTAAAATTATTGGTAAGAACGGAGGGACCACTTTTCATGGTCTAACACTACGTTCTTTCAATTCCAAAACGAATGAATGGGTTATGGGCTTTTTTGATGCTTTAAATCCAAAATGGTATCCCTTGGGACAACCAGAGTTTAAAGATGGTACAATTTCATTTAAAGGAAATCTTCCGGGCTTACAACCGGGACAACTTCTTCAAGTAACCTTCTACGATATCCAGGAAAATAGTTTCAAATGGAAATCAGATATCTCACCTGACAACGGAAAAACCTGGATTTATGATTTTACGGTTATTGAAGCAACTAGAAAGTAGTTAGCAAACCTATTTTGCTTTACTGATTTATATGATGGAAAAAATGAATTTTTTGAAAGACTTACATCTTTTTTCAGCACTATTAGGGCTTTTATTCTTGATAGCCCTCGGGTTACGCTACAAGGTACAGCGAAAATTCAACCGCTTTTTTTTAGCCCTATTGTTGGTTTTTTCGTCAGGGCTTTTGCTCAAGGTCTTTTTTTCATTTGAAGTTTATGCACTGAACCCGAAACCCTGGTTTTATGTAATGACTCTTGCATATCTCCCAGGTTTATTGTGGTATTATCTCGCTTTGGACTTAAAGGGGATTCCGAAAAAAATCAATTCCGACCACATTATTGGTCTTATTCCGCTACTCTACCGAATTGGAATTATGATATGGATAACTCCTAAATCGGTTGAGGAAATCTTGCAAATGCGACAATACGGTTGGTATGAAACATACTTTTATATTACATGCGCAACCGTAGCATTTTCCAATATCTGGTTTTTTTGGGTGACATGGCACAAAGGATATCTGACAATAAACAGACACTTTTCCAAAGTGTTTGGTTTATTTACGAAAATAACAGGCCTAACTTTGGTATTCT
>JBCBCD010000894.1:0-3303 GCA_038530915.1 Bacteroidota bacterium | reverse complement strand
CTTGTTTGATTGAAGTAACTTAGGTAAACAACTAAAGACAAAATACTTACTCTTCTGATCCTGATGGGCATATCGTCGAATTGACGACCATAGTGGCAGATGAGAATGATTTTTACCAATAAAGCGGACAACAATTTTTAATTTTTATCATTTCTATCTTTGAATATATGCAAACAACCTGTTTGCTTATCCATTTCCTGACACTATTTATTGGAATTAATCCAATTGATTTTCTGTGAAAAGTACTTTGGTACATTTCAATCATGGCAATCAACTGGATCAGTGCTATCTACTTATTTAAGAAGCTTTATAATCTTATGGAAAGTAAGAGTAAATTAAGAGTCACACAGTCCTACGAAAAATTGAAAGAGGAGGTAAAGGAACAAATCAAATTGGCTTATCCTAATGGTTATAGTCAGCATTTAATCAAATTTTTTAACAGAGAAGGAAAACAGGTGAGTGGTCTTCGTTTTGAGACGGATGAGAAAATTTATCTCATCAGAATGACAATGGAAGAAGCTCGAGATATTGTCTCTCAAGATGAAGATTACGATGAAGATGGGAACTTAAAAGATGAGATTAAAGATGAGTATGAAGACAAGTATTTGCTTTCTGATGAAGACATTAAGGATTTAGAGCTTGAAGACCCGGAAGAAGAAACGGATTTGCTAAAAGATGAAGGTGGTGAGGAGGAAGACGAATAACGCTTAATTATTTATCTTGAGTATTGATTTTCTTATCATAATGAGAAGTATCAATACCATCCATACTCATTAATTTAATGCCAAAGTTTCTAAGTACTTCAACTATGGGTATGGCTTCCATGCCTTTCTTTGTAATGCTGTATTCCGTTTTAGGAGGTACTACAGGGTACACTTTTCTATGGATAAAACCATCCTTTTCCAATTCTCTTAATTGAGAAGTAAGCATCTTATCAGATATATGAGGAATTGACCTTTTCAATTCGCTATACCTATAAATTTTATTTTGTAAGCGCCAAAGGATGGGCATTTTCCAGGTACCCCCCAACTTATCCATTGTGTATTCTACTGGGTTATAATAAACTTTTCCTTCGTGTAAAAAATCCGGCATTGTAATTGGTTGATTATCAGTATACTTTCAAAAAGGTAAGTATCAGACTTATAAGTAAGTATATTTACATAAGAAAGTTAAGCATTTAATATTGCATTGTATTAATCAATTTTAAAAACTATACAATGAGTAATATTAAAACCATTCAAAAGTATGTACACTTTCATGGTGCACCTTCTAAAGGAAAAATCCTAATGATCGTAAGTAGTCCAACGACTTCTAAGCAAACGGGCTGGCCAATTGGTTTTTGGGCAGCAGAATTGACACATCCGATGCACGTATTTCAAGAGGCTGGTTATGAGGTTGTAGTTGCTTCCACTGAAGGTGGAAAAGTAGAAATGGATGCTTTTTCCGATCCTACAGCCGAGAATGGATATTCTGCGCATGATGTAATCTCCAGAGGTTATTTACAACAAGAAAGTTTTCAGCAATTACTTTTTACTACTCAATCCCTTGAGCAAGTTGAGCTTGATGAATATGCAGCCATTTTTTTAGTAGGAGGACAAGGTCCTATTTATACTTTTAGAGGAAATAAGGCATTAGAACAATTATTAGCAGCGTTTTACGGAACAGGAAAACCTACAGCTGTTGTTTGTCATGCTACTGCTATTTTATTAGACGCTAAGACTACTGATGGTCAGTTATTGGTAAATGGAAAAACATGGACTGGTTTTGCCAATGCAGAAGAAGATTTTGCAGATCAGGCGGTTGGAATGAAAATTCAACCTTACAGGATTGAAGAAGAAGCTAAGAAGATCGAAACATCCAATTTTGTAGTGAGTGATCCATTTTCTGCACACGCTATCGCAGATGGCAATTTGATAACAGGCCAGCAACAAAATTCAGGTGCAGCGGCCGCAGAACTCGTATTAGAGCAATTATAGAACTGATAAAAATAGAATTTGAAATATATTTGTGTTCAGAGATTAAGAAGTTTAATAAACTTTAATCTCTAACCCTCTAACCTCAAAAAAATGGATATAGCAATAATCGGTACAGGAAATGTAGGAGCAGCATTGGCAACGAAATGGTCAAAGGCAGGGCATCACATCCATTTGGGTGTAAGGGATATAGATAATTTTAAAGGAAAGGAATTACTTGAGAATGAGCACACTTTCGCACATACTATTTCAGAGGCAGTAGCACTTTCGGAGGTAATTCTCGTAGCTACTCCGCCTCAAATTGTGACTCAATTAATAAGTCAAATGGGGGAGGTAAGTGGTAAGGTGATAATCGATGCAACCAATTCCATACGTACCAAACCCGATTCTTACGAAACGGCTTATCATGCTTTTCAGGATTTAACTCATGCTGCTGTAGTCAAATGTTTTAATTCTACTGGGTTTGAAAATATGGAAAATCCCACTTATGGAAATTTTAAACTTGATATGTTTATGGCAGGCGATGATGTAGCAGGAAAAAAAGTAGTAGAGCACTTATCTAAGGATGCTGGTTTTGAAAATTGCTATGATTTTGGAAAATCGGATAGGGTAGTCTTGTTAGAGCAGTTTGCCATGGCATGGATCAACTTAGCTATTTTTCAGGGAATGGGCAGAGATATTGGCATAAAGCTATTAACGCGATAAAAAAGGGGCAACCTCTGTTACCCCAATACCTGCATGATGCGTTCATTAAAACTATAAACGAATATTTTGGATATGTCAAACACACATGCCGCAAAGGTGCGGTTGATGTGTGTTTGACATATAATTAGCTACCTGCTTGTGTAACTTTCATTCTTTGTTTCTCTAGCTTTTGTAATAGGGGCACTCTAAATTCATTATAAAAAGTGAACATTTCTTCAATATTCTCAAACTGAAAATCTTTCTTTCCTAATCTATTGTGTAGATCAGGAGCATGAGGCAAATATTTTTTGATCATTTGCTTATAGTTGAGTGGAGTGATTTCAATGATTTGATCTTCAACCCCTATAAAGTACCTCTTCACATTTACAAGTGCCGTTTCATATTTATTTTCAGGTTTTTGTAATACCGTTTTTTCTAATTGTTGATTTAGAAACAGATTGAGATTCCCTTTAACAAGGTGCTCAGCATATAAATCTACCCCATCATATTTGATCTTTACAATTTCGTCAGATGCTTGTATGGCTGATGAAGAAAAAATCAACAACACGAACGATAATAGCACGAATACATTTTTCATAAGCTGATATTTTAGTTTTGCTTTCTTATTTGATAGCCTTACTATCAA
>JBCBCD010000893.1:0-3315 GCA_038530915.1 Bacteroidota bacterium | reverse complement strand
CTTATTACAATGAGCCTTACATCATAGATATTCTAGATCCTGAAACTTATCAAAAAAAGACCATTCAAATATCTCCCACCAATGGAATTTCTGGTATGCCCAGAAGTTTATTTACTGATCGTGCACTCAATATCTTTTTACCAACCCTATCAAGTGATGGCATCAAAATCTTTCAAATTGATAGCGAAGGAGAAACTACACTAGTACTTGAAATACCTGAAAGACGTCAACAGGTAAGTACTGAAATCAAATGCCAGCATTTGAGCGACAATAGTTTTTTAATATTTGATGAAGAAAAAGGAATGCGTTGGTTTGATACAGATGGTACTTTATTGAAAAATTTTCAGCCTAAGGAATTTGGCATCAGGAATAATAAGATGCCTAAAAAGGCTTTTATCATCCATGAAGATATTAGAGGTGATGTATGGATTAGTTTTAAGAAACACAATGGTATTTATAAATGGATACCATTAGCTGAAGAAGTATTTCCTGTAACTGAATTGGATAAAGATGAAATGTTTGCCAATATTTGGGAAGATCAAAAGGGGAACCTCATAATTGCTAAGTCCGAGGGTGTTGGTTTTTATCCAGATTCTAAAGGTTTGTGGTTGTATGATTTACAAAAAGAATGGACTGATTTTTCTTTCTTAATCAATGAAGGCATTCAAATTACTGAAATTTTTAGCACCAATAGTTTCAAAAAAGAATTGATTCTAGGCATGGATACAGGTATGAGAATTTATCACAATCAAAAATCCAACATTCAATCTATCCTGGCCAACCCGATTAAAGATTTTGAAAGAGGCTACATCATCAGAGATATTGATGAAGACCACAATGGTAATATTTACTTTGCTCGTGAAAGTATGGCCTGGTACAAATGGCATCCAACTCATGAAGTGCTTGATACTTTACAATTATTCGATCCTCTAACCGGAGATCTTATAAGCTTTAATTGTGGTTTCAATATTCACTATGACTCTTTAACCAATTTCTTATGGACGTCTAGTTGCAACGACCTTGAAAGAGGGAGTCTAAATAAAATCAATTTAGATAGCACTCATCTTAGTGAATCCTTTACTTATAAATATAAGTTTACCAGCTTTATAAAGAGTAGATACGACAACAAATTTTGGTTAACTTATAGCAATCAAAATGGAATTGACGGGATAGTCATTTTAGATGAAGAGAACGGAACTTTCTCACCTTATGTTGGACCCAATGGGGAAAATCCCATAAATGGATATTCCAGAGTAATTTATGAAGGTGCAGATTTGACTTTATGGGTGGGTACCGATAAAGGGCTTTTTGAAATTGATAGAGACCAACAGGAGATCACTTTTTATTCGACAGATATACACGATGATCGTAGTAAAAATCTTTCCAATGAAAGAATTTATGAGGTTTATGATCCAGGAGATGGAAAAATCTGGATAGGAACAATGAGTGGGTTGAATATCCTTGATCGCTCTACCGGTAAAATAAAGAAATACACAACCAGACATGGTCTCCCCAATAGCACAGTTTGTGGTATTGTTCCCGATAACAATGGTAATTATTGGTTGTCAACATTCGATGGACTTTCCTACTTTGAGCCTGAGGCTGAAACCTTTAAAAACTTTTTTCAGCAAGATGGACTTTCTCACAATGAATTTAACCGCTTTTCTTATCACAAAGCAAAGGATGGTACGCTTTACTTTGGTACCGTAAATGGCTTAAATTATTTTGATCCGGATAAACTACTTACCGATACTAGCGCTAGCGACATTTTGATTGCTCAATTTAAGCAGTTTAACAAACAGATTGATGACCTAGAAGTCTTTGATAGAAATCTGTCCAATAAGTCTAGTTTCATCATACCATCTTATATAGCGTATTTCGAATTTGTTTTTGCCCTTACGGATTTAAACAATCCCGAAGGTCATAGATACACCACCTGGTTAGAAGGATTTGACGAAGGATGGAGTGAAGTAAAAGAGGCTAATTTTGTAAAATATACCCGTATTCCTCCAGGTAAATATACCTTACATATCAAGGGAGCCAATGCAAAAGGCAGTTGGAGTAAGCCTGCTTCATTAAAAATTATTGTAAAGCAAAAGTTTTATAAAACAAGGTGGTTCCTGGCATTGTGTGTTATTGGGTCGCTCCTTTTGGGCTACCTCATTCTAAGTTACTTTTTAAGGCAAAGATTGGCAATAGAACAACTTCGAACTAAAATATCCAGTGATTTACACGATGAAGTGAGTGGTTTACTGGCAGGGATTGCCATTCAATCTGATTTGGTCTATCACAATGTGACCAATGATGATGATAAAGGAAAGTTAAAGTTGATAGGCGAAGTAAGTAGAAAAGCCATTTCAAAAATGAGTGATGTGCTTTGGTCCATTGATTCGAGATATGATAAGTTTGAAGACCTGATCAAGAGAATGCGTGAATATTTATCAGAATCACTTGATCCACAAGACATAGATCATTATTTAATTGAAAAAAAGATTAACCTCTCTGCGAAAGTCGATGCTCATATCCGACAAGATTTATACCTCATTTTCAAAGAAGCGATCAACAATGTTGTAAAGCACTCCAATGCAACAGAGGTGCGTGTTCAGGTATTGCATGAAAACAACGTTTTCAAGATGTTAATCATAGACAATGGTACACCCTCTCAATCTACTTACAATGCTACTCCTACGAAAAGAAAAGGTCAGGGTTTATCCAATATGTACCTTAGAGCCAACCGCTTAAAGGGACAGTTAGATATTTCTAAGCGCAGTGGGTATCAGATTTCATTTACGATGAAAAGGTTTGCTTAGATAGCTGCATCCTGTTGATTATGCCATCTAAAATATTGCAGCTAGTGTTTCATCTTTCATCTATTTTATTTAATTTGAAATTTCTTCCATCACAACTTCCACAATTTTTATCAAGTATTTTTTTTTGTTGAACCAAATCTTAATAGTTCAACAAATTGTTTGTTAATTTACAGTACAAGCAAGAAGTTTTCTAAAAAAAGGAGTAAATGAATTCTGATTTAGCAAAAAAGGCACTTAAGAAGTTTTTTGGGTACGACAACTTTCGTCCCATGCAGGAAGAAATCATCAATGCTATTTATGCTTCGCAAGATGCATTGGTGCTGATGCCCACCGGTGGAGGAAAGTCAATTTGTTATCAAATTCCAGCCATAACCATGCCAGGCACCTGTATCGTTGTCTCTCCATTGATTTCATTAATGAAAGATCAGGTAGAGGGTTTAAGGAGCAATGGTATTAAAGCTGCTTACTTAAATTTTTAAACATTAACTGTAATGGCGAAACGTAA
>JBCBCD010000892.1:0-3315 GCA_038530915.1 Bacteroidota bacterium | reverse complement strand
ATTACCAACTTCAAGGATGTTCGCCACTTATTAATGCCGGAATAAGAGATAGTATTTTTGAAAAAATCAGCTCTGAATTGGATTTGGCTGGTAATCCAAGACTATTAGAAGGCTTACCTGATATTGGAGCATACGAACAACAAAGCCTTGGCTCTGAATTTAAAATAGACTTTGTAAGATTCCCTTCTTGTCATGATTCAGAAGATGGACAAGTGAGCTTCTCAACATCTGATAACATACCTTATCAGATACAATGGGAAGATACTTTGACTCGTCCTCCTTTGGTGGACCAGTTGGGAGCTGGTGAATACAATTTCATAATCACTAATACAGAAGGCTGTACCGATACAATATACTACCAACTCACAGCTCCTGATTCATTGCAAGTTGAGTACAGTATATTTCCTGCTCAATCTCCATCCAGTAATGATGGTTCCATTTTGATTGATAGGGTAGAAGGAGGTACACCTCCTTATCAATTCAGCGTATTAAAAGAAGATACAGTGCTTCAATTATCCAATCTGTTTCCAGGCAATTATGAATTATTAGTCACAGACAATCGCAATTGTCAGCTGATAGTGCCTTTTGAAGTATCCTTTATGACCAGCACAAATGACTTAAAGCAACAATATGGTGTCGAAGCCTTTCCCAATCCCGTCCAACATGGAGGCAATTTATCCTTGAAACTACCAACTGATATTTTTACGGAATGGCAGTTAAAAGATCTAATGGGTAGATTAATAGACTTTGGAAAATTGGGTAAGGGCGATACAGAGCTATCAACAGTAGGGTGGTCAACAGGTCATCATACTTTGTTTTTACAAAATAAAAAAGGGGAACGAGTAGCATTACCTCTTGTAGTTTATTAATTTTAGTATGTCTAGAGTGTAGTGGCCAGCTACACCCTACACACTCAACTCTACACCAAAAAAGCATCAAAATTGTAAAATCAATGATGAGCTGAATAATTATCAATTTAACCACTTACTATAATCAGCATGAAACTTAAGCCAATTCTCCTTCTTACCTTTATGCTTCTGAACTTTCACAACGTTTTTGCGCAAGACCTCCCTTTCCAAAAAGGAGTCAACCTCACCACTTGGTTTCAAACAGATAGTCCTCGATCCATCCACCTCTACAAATACCAGCTTAAAGATTTTGAACAAATCAAAAGCTTGGGCTGTGATGTGATCCGTTTACCCATCAACCTGCATTTCATGACCGATGGAGCACCAGATTACAATATTGATCCTTTGTTTTTTAGATTGTTAGATTCAGCCGTTCATTGGGCAGAGCAGACCGATATGCATTTAATTATTGACAATCATACCTTCGATCCGGCTGTAGATACTGATCCGGCTGTAGGAGATGTACTTAAGAAAGTATGGCCTCAAGTAGCTGCTCATTATGTAGATGGCTACGAAAAACTATACTACGAAATCCTCAACGAACCACATGGTATCGCAGAACCACTCTGGAACTCAATACAAGAAGAAGTGATCAATACTATACGACAAGTGGATACAACACATATGATCATAGTAGGTGGTGCTGATTGGAATGGCTACAACAGTTTGGCAGATATTCCGGAATATGAAGATGATAAATTGATCTATACCTTTCACTTTTATGATCCTTTTATTTTCACCCATCAAGGAGCAACTTGGACGGGACCTTCCTTGGGAAATTTAGCAAATGTCCCTTTTCCATATGATGCTCAAAGAATGCCTGTTTTTCCCGGAAGCCTAAGAGGGAGCTGGGTAGAATGGCTTTTTGACAACTACAATCAACAAGGTACAGTTGAACACATACAAGAATTATTAGACATTGCAGTGGCCTTTAAAAACAGCCGGAATGTACCCGTATTTTGTGGGGAGTTTGGCGTCTTTATTCCCAGTTCAAATAATGATGACCGGGTAGAGTGGTACCAACAAGTACGAACTTACTTAGAAGCAAATGATATTGCCTGGACCAGCTGGGATTATCACGAAGGGTTTGGCTTGTTTGAACCAGGAGGAAATGATCTTTTTGAACATGATCTCAATATTCCATTAATCAAAGCCCTGGGGTTTAATGAACCAGAGCAAACTCCCTTTTCTATTGTTCCTGATCAGGAAGGAATACAGGTGTATGATGATTTCATTGGACAGGATATTGTAGCTAGTAGTTATTCGAGTGGTGAATTGAATTATTATGAGCAAGAGGAAGTGTATGTAGGTACACAAGCTATTTATTGGGAAGGAGCCTCTCAATACGATGTCATAGGGTTTGATTTTCGTCCAAATAAAGACTTTAGTGGATTACGTGCTCGCAATTTTGTTCTCGAACTTTGGGTAAGGGGAGAAGTAGGAAGTACAAAATTTGACATCCGTTTTGTAGATACTAAAACGAGTGATACTGATCGTCCTTGGCGGATGAAAGTAACAATAGATCAAAATGATGTAAGTATGGATGGACAATGGCATAAATTGACCATTCCCTTTAGTGAATTTGAAGACATTGGTGCTTGGGATGGGCAATGGTATCCTTCTAGAGGTTTATTTGACTGGAGCGCTATAGATAAGTTGGAAATTGTGGCTGAACATGGAAACATGGTGAATCAACCACTTTGGTTTGACGAGATTGCTATTAAGGAAAGTCAGTTGACCAATACCAATGACATTACAGAAGAGATGGCAGTTAAAACTTTTCCTAACCCAACTTCGGATTTTCTGAATATACAAACAGCCAATGAGGAAAAATTAACACTAGAGTTACTCGATAGCCAAGGAAAGTTATTGAATCGATCTCTGTTTCAAAACAATATGAGCCTTAACTTGAAAACTTACAATGCGGGTTGGTATTCACTATCAATTACAGGTAAAAACTTTACCCAAACCAGAAGAATATTGGTGGTTAAGTGATTCACGAAATTGAAATATAACTTTTAGCCGAGCAGATTTTTTCGTTAGCCTAGGCAAAAAGTAGGCACGATTTACATCGAAACTACTTTTTAACGAAGAATAACGGAAAAAGAAGCCGCTCAAACTTTATAGTTTAATTCCGTGAATTACTTAAGTAAGTGCTTGGACATAAATAAGTAGTGTTTTTGATCGATCAGATTTTTAAAGCTGATCGAGGCAAATCCGCAAGGTGATTCATATCAGCTGAGGATTTAACAAAGGACAGCTTAAAAAGATGACATCATAAAGTGATAGTTATTTTTGTCCAAGCACTTAATCCACGAAATTTTAATCGATTATAACGACACTTTATAATGTAGGTAGTGTTTCAAAATAACGGGTTTGTATAGTGGGCCTCTACACTCTACACCCT
>JBCBCD010000891.1:0-3315 GCA_038530915.1 Bacteroidota bacterium | reverse complement strand
TCTTGACTTGCTTCACCATTTTCCAGGCCTTCTTCTTCGTCAGATTGATCATCTCTCACTACAGTTACATCAGCTATTTCATCTTCATCAATTCTAATTATTCTCACACCCTGAGTAGCTCTTCCCATAACAGAAACATCATTGACAGGTATTCTTATGATGATACCTGAGCGTGTAGTGATCATCAAATCATCATTTTCAAGTACTGCTTTTACAGCTACAAGTGGGCCATTCTTTTCTGTTACTGATAAAGTCCTTACTCCTTTACCGCCTCTGTTGGTAATCCTGTATTCTTCTACATTCGAACGCTTTCCATACCCATTGGCAGAAACTACCATTATAGTATATACTTCTTTTTCATCTTTATCAATACTGATCATTCCAACTACAGCATCATTGGCATCTTGAAGGGAAACACCTCTAACACCAGCCGCACTTCTACCCATTGCTCGTACATTTTCTTCGTGGAATCTAATGGCATTTCCGGAACGAGTGCCCAGGAAAATCTCCTTTTGTCCATTAGTTAGACGAACTTCTAGCAATTGGTCACCTTCTTGTATCGTAATTGCGTTGATACCACCATTACGAGGTCTTGAAAATGCTTCTACAGCTGTCTTTTTCACCACCCCTTTTTTGGTAGCAAACATGATGTAGTGGTTCTCCACAAAATCTCGATCATTCAAATCAATGATCTTGATGTAAGCACGTATTCTATCTTGTTTATCAATAGCTAAAATATTCTGAATCGCTCTACCACTGGAAGTTTTAGTAGCCTCAGGAATTTCATAGACCCTTAACCAATGAACACGACCTTTTTCTGTAAAGAGCAATAAATAATCATGAGTATGTGCCACCAAAATGTGTTCTACAAAATCAGCATCTCTGGTTTTTGCGCCACGTGAGCCTCTGCCTCCTCTACCTTGAGTACGATATTCAGATACTGGTGTACGCTTGATATAGCCTAAATGAGAAATGGTAATAACCACTTCTTCATTTTTAATTAGGTCTTCGATACTGATTTCACCATCAGCAGCCACAATCTGAGTCCTGCGTTCATCACCATATTTGTCTTTCATTTCTGCCAATTCCTCTTTGATGATATCTCTTTGTAGGCCTTCATCAGCTAAAATCGCTTTCAACTCACTGATCAATTGTTGAATTTCTTCGTATTCAGCTTTTAATTTATCTCTTTCAAGACCGGTCAACTTCTGCAATCTCATGTCCAGAATAGCCTTCGCTTGAATTTTTGATAATTCAAAGCGTTCCATTAAGCCATTAGATGCTTCTTCCACTGTTTTTGAGGCTCTAATCAATTTGATCACCTCATCAAGATTATCTAATGCAATCAGGAGGCCTTCTAAAATATGGGCTCTTTCTTCCGCCTTTCTAAGATCGTATTTGGTACGTCTTATTATAACCTCAATTCTAAAATCAATAAAATAAGAAATGAGTTGCTTTAAGTTCAAAAGCACGGGTCTTCCATTTACCAAAGCAACATTATTTACCCCATAAGAAGATTGAAGAGCGGTATATTTGTACAATTGACTCAACACCACCTGTCCCATAGCGTCTCTTTTCACCTCTATAACTATGCGCATCCCTTTTCTATCTGACTCATCTCTTACATCACTAATGCCCGGTACTTTACCATCTCTCATCAACTCAGCTATCTTAGCTACGAGTGTAGACTTATTGACCTGATAAGGTATTTCAGATACAATAATGGTTTCTTTCCCATTGTTAGCGGTCTCAATTTCTGCTTTTGCACGAACCACTACCCTACCTCTTCCGGTTTCAAAAGCTTCTCTTACACCATTGTAGCCATATATCAAACCTCCTGTTGGAAAATCAGGTGCTTTTACATGTACCATCAATTCTTCGGTTGTGATATCCGGATTATCTACCATGGCTACCACTCCATCAATTACTTCATTCATATTATGAGGAAGCATATTCGTAGCCATACCTACCGCAATACCACTGGCTCCATTGATCAATAGATTAGGAAGTTTGGAAGGCAAAACAGTAGGCTCTTCTAATGAATCGTCAAAATTTAAAGCAAAATCAACGGTTTCTTTTTTGATGTCTGCCAGCAGTTCATCACTAATCCTTTTCAATCTAGCTTCCGTATAACGCATAGCAGCTGGACTATCCCCGTCTATCGATCCAAAGTTACCTTGCTTATCTACAAGTGGATATCGCATGGACCAGGGCTGTGCCATACGGACCATGGTGTCATAAACTGATGTATCACCATGTGGGTGAAATTTACCTAACACTTCACCAACTATACGAGCTGACTTTTTAAAAGGCTTGTTTTGAGTTAAGCCCAGTTCATGCATCCCATACAACACTCTTCTGTGTACAGGTTTTAAACCATCACGAACATCGGGAAGGGCACGCGAGACGATAACTGACATCGAATAATCGATATAAGCTGATTTCATCTCGTCTTCGATACTAATGGGTATTATTCTCTGACTCAATTATTTCTTTTTTTACTAATTACAAAGACACGCTAAGTTACAAAAAAGTAAAACTTTTTTGTGATTATTGTGTACTCAATCAAACAACAAATAACAATTATATGCCAAAGGAAGTAACTCCTTATCAATCAAGTGATTCAAAGAAAAATCAAGTGCGTTCAATGTTCAACAACATCGCCAAACGTTATGATTTTCTAAATAGACTATTATCACTTGGTATAGACAGGGGCTGGAGAAAAAAAGCAATACAACTAATTAACGCTAAAAAGGCCAATAACATACTAGATGTGGCTACTGGTACAGGGGATTTAGCCATTGAGTTGGCACAAAATTTTCCTAAGGCTAGCATACATGGCTTAGATCTAGCAGCGGAAATGTTGGCCGTAGGAGAAGAAAAAATACAGGGTAAGCAACTCAAACAACGCATATTTTTCAAAGAAGGAGATGCAGAAAATCTTCCCTATGAAACCAATACTTTTGATGCAGCTACTATTGCTTTTGGTGTGAGAAATTTTGAAACCCCCGTTAAAGGATTGAAAGAAATCAACAGAGTATTAAAACCTGGCGGGCAAATAATCGTATTAGAATTTTCGAAAACTCAATCAAAAGTCTTTGATCTGCTTTTTAATTTCTATTTCAAATACATTTTACCGACAATTGGACGTTTGATTTCAAAAGATGCTAAAGCTTACACGTATTTATATGATTCTGTACAGGCTTTTCCATCTGGAGATGCTTTTTTAGAGGTATTAAAAGAAGCAGATTTTAATTCTACAAAAACAACCACACTAACTTTTGGCGTATGTTCGATTTATTATGGGGAAAAATA
>JBCBCD010000890.1:0-3317 GCA_038530915.1 Bacteroidota bacterium | reverse complement strand
AACTTGCCAACTCATCATTTTCCAGCGAATACTTGATTAATAATTCTACGTCTCCTTCTACTATTTTTGCTCTACACGTACTACAGACACCTCCCTTACAAGAATAAGGCAGGTCCAACCCAACTCTTGAGGCAGCATCCAGAATCGACTCACTTTCAGTTTTCATATTAAAAGTTGATAATTGACCATCCAGCACCACTTCAATAGTTGAATCTCCCAGGGCTACTATATCTACAGGTTTTTCTTCTTCTTTTTCGCGCTTTACCACATCTGCATCAACAAAAAACAACTCCGTCCTGATTTGATCTTCCTCTACTTCATATTCATTTAAAACTTCCTGCACTTCAAGGATCATACCATGTGGACCACATAAGAAAAAGGCATCTACATTTTTCACATCAATCATGTGATCAAAATAAAATTTACATTTTTCACTATTGATCCTTCCGGTAAACCAATCACTACCTACATCTTCTCTACTCAAAACATGATGGATAGATAGGCGCCCCATATAACTATTCTTAAGCTGTTCGAGTTCTTCTCTGAATATGATTGAATCCGTTTGCTTATTTCCGTAAAAAAGTGTGAACGTACTCTCCGGTTCTGTAGATAAAGTTGTTTTCAAAATAGACATAACGGGTGTAATCCCACTACCGGCAGCAAAGGCCACATAGTGATGGGTATCTTTGTCGTCTAGTTTTTTGAAAAAATGGCCTTTAGGTGGCATTACTTCTAGTAGATCCCCCATTTTCAAAGATTCATTGGCATAGGTTGAAAAGATTCCATTTGGAACCTTCTTTATAGCTACTCTCAAATCTTCTTCGGTATGAGAACAAATAGAATATGACCGTCTGACATCCTGTTCATTAATTAGCTTTTTCAAAGTTAAATATTGACCAGGAGTGTATTGAAAAACAGTTTTTAATTCATCAGGAATATCAAAAGCCAAAGATACAGTATCATCAGTTTCTCTTCTGAGATCGATTAATTTCAGTTGGCGGAAATCATTTTTTTCTGTCATAACCTAATAGCAAGTAAGTTTCATACGAATGAATGTTCGTACGTACAATTATAACGAAAAAAGGGGAAAGAAGTTTGATATTGATAGTGGTATGTACAAAGACAGAATCAGGAAGTAAGTAGACATTACTTACTTCCTGAAAGAAGAAGGAAAGCAGTTATAAATAAAATTAGAGTCCGTTGACGAATTTGGTCAACTTACCTTTTAAGTTAGATGCTTTATTCTTGTGCCAAACTTTCTTTTTAGCCAGTCTATCGATCATAGAAACCACTTTAGGAAGGTAAGAGCTTGCCTCCTCCTTTTCAGTCATTGATCTCAACTTGCGAATGGCAGTACGAGCTGATTTTTTATAATAGCGGTTGCGCAAACGCTTCTTGGCATCCTGGCGAATTCTCTTCTTCGACGATTTGTGATTTGCCATATTTCTCTTTCTATCTTGCTGTTAAAATTTGAGCTGCAAAGATATATCTTCTTATCAAATTTACAAAACTTAATTTGAGTTTATTGCGTATACATTTTTAGAGTGTAGAAGGTTAGAGGCTTAGAGGCTTAGTTTTTATCGCTTCCTCAATGAAACAACTACCCCTCTAGACTCAATTGGCAAACATTTTTTTAAGTCAAGCGTCATTATTTAGCATGAATCATTGCATCTTTATTTAAAGAGCTTTTTTTTTGCTGAAGATTTAATTAATTATATAATCGTCTTATTTTTAAAATGAAGTTGTTAAATACCATGTAACATAAATTTCTCAACATTTTGAATTCATCTTTTTAACCTATACTTCGTTGCATGCTCGTACCAATATAAATTGCTACTGTGCTGCGCCTCATCTAGGCTAAAAATCTGATCGTTCAAAATATCAATTAACTTTTGTTACATGGTATTAAAAGTATAACCCATAATATAAAACAGAAATAATAGCCCAAGCTATTTTATAAACCAACAAAACATGAGCGACTTTTCATTTCTCACTAATGCGCATCCATCTTACGTGGAGAGTTTGTACGAAAAATTTATTCAAAACCCTGAATCGCTAGATTCTAGCTGGCAAGCTTTTTTCAAAGGATTTGATTATTCTCATAATAATAATGGTGATTCTGCAGTAGCAAAAAGTGCTGATAAATCAGTAGGTGTCCTAGATGCCAAAGAAATACAGGTATTAGCCCTCATCAAAGCATTTAGAAATAGAGGCCACCTCCTGTCTACTACCAATCCTATCAGGCAAAGACGTGATCGCAAGCCTAACCTGAACCTTGCAGACTTCAACCTCTCAGATGCTGATCTGGATAAAAAATTTCTTGCTACAGCAGAAGCAGGTCTACCGAATTCAACTTTAAGAGAGTTGATCGATCACATGAAGAAAGTGTATTGTGGAAATATCGGTTTTGAATACCACCACATTTCAAATAGATTGAAAAGAAGGTGGATCAGGACTCGTATCGAGAATCATCATCCTGATGATAGTTATGGCATTCCATTAGAAAAGAAAAGAAGAATACTCGAAAAACTGAATGGAGCTGTAATCTTTGAAAAGTTTCTTCACACCAAATATGTGGGCCAAAAAAGATTCTCTCTGGAAGGTGGTGAATCTGCTATAGTGGGTTTAGATGGCATTATCAATGAGGCAGCAAAAGATAAAGTAGAAGAAATCATCATTGGGATGGCACACCGTGGAAGATTAAATGTCTTGGTCAACACCATGGGTAAGACCTACGAACAAATATTCAATGAATTTGAAGGTACTGCTATTCCTGATATGAGTTTTGGAGATGGTGATGTAAAATACCATTTAGGCTATTCTTCATTGATTGAAACGCCAAGTGGCAAGAATGTCCATCTTAAGTTGGTACCTAATCCTTCTCACCTGGAAGCAGTAAATCCGGTAGTTGAAGGTTTTGCCAGAGCCAAAGCAGATATTCTTTATGGCAGTGATTATGACAAAATCTTACCCATCTTAATACATGGTGATGCGGCTGTAGCCGGCCAAGGTGTCGTATATGAAACGGTACAAATGAGTCAATTGGAAGGTTATTACACAGGAGGAACCATCCATTTTGTCATCAACAATCAGGTAGGTTTTACTACAGACTTTGATGATGCTCGTTCATCTACTTATTCTACCGGAGTAGCAAGTGTAGTTGAGGCTCCTGTACTCCATGTGAATGGTGATGACCCGGAAGCTCTTTTATTTGCTGTTGAAATGGCAGTAGCTTATCGTCAGGAATTCAATAGTGATGTATTTATTGATATGGTATGTTACCGTCGTCATGGTCACAATGAAGGAGATGATCCTAA
>JBCBCD010000889.1:0-3333 GCA_038530915.1 Bacteroidota bacterium | reverse complement strand
ATGGGTAATACGGCTGAAAACCTGGTTGAAAAATATGGGATCAGCAGGGAGGCCCAAGATGAATTTGCCTTTCAATCTCAAATGAAGGCTGCCAAGGCCCAAAATAACGGTCGTTTAGCTAAAGAAATAATACCTATCGAAATCCCAAAAAGGAAAGCAGACCCGATCACCTTTGGTAGCGATGAATTCATTAAACCTAAGACCACTCTATCTGTATTGTCACAATTGAAAACTGTCTTTAAAGAGTTGCACGAAGGTGGAACTGTTACTGCGGGGAATGCCTCTGGCTTAAACGACGGTGCGGCAGTTGTAATGATCGCATCAGAAGAAGCCGTATCGAAATATAACCTAACGCCATTGGCAAGAATAGTGAGTTCAGGTGTTGTAGGAGTTGAACCGCGGATCATGGGTATTGGCCCTGTGGGAGCATCCAGAATGGCACTACAAAAAGCCGGATTGACACTTGATGATGTGGGAGTAATTGAATTGAATGAAGCATTTGCTGCTCAGGTACTGGCCTGTACCAGGGAACTAGAGCTAGCAGATAATGACCCCAGGGTAAATCCAAACGGAGGAGCAATTGCCTTGGGACATCCATTAGGTGCTAGTGGTACAAGAATTGTACATACTGCGGCGCTGGAGTTGCACGAAAAAAACCAACGATTTGCTTTGGTAACTATGTGTGTGGGTGTGGGTCAAGGTTATGCTACTCTAATCGAAAAAGTTTAGATAAATGAAAATAGTACCACAAATAACTGCAAGAGAAGCTGCCTCGCTAGTGAAGGATGGTGATATCCTTTTAGGTGGTGGCTTTGGGATGACGGGCAACCCTGTCGGTTTGCTACATGCATTGGCCGAGACCACTACAAAAAACCTAACGTTTATTGGCAATAATGTAGGTGAGAAAGGAATTGGTGGTGGAAAACTACTCAGGAATGGACAGCTTAAAAAGATGATCGGAAGCTTTTTTACAAGCAATTCGGAAGCAGTAGCTGCGGCACAAAATGGTGAAGTAGCCTACGAATTACTCCCCCAAGGAACGTTAGCAGAAGCCATTCGCGCCGGAGGTGCGGGCATCGGTGGATTTTTTACCCCCACGTCTGCAGGTACTCAACTGGCCGAAGGAAGAGAGACCAAGGTAATTGATGGTGTAGAGCAGGTATTCATCAAAGGAATAAGAGCAAATGTAGCCTTCATACGAGCATGGAAGGCCGATACAGCAGGTAATTTGCAATACCGTATGACCGAGCAGAACTTCAATCGGGCCATGGCTACTGCTGCAGATATAGTGGTTGCAGAAGTACAGGAAATTGTTCCTGTGGGAGCATTGGACCCTAATCTTATCCACACACCCGGAAACTTTGTGGATTATCTGGTCGAGAAGAAGTTGACCATTGAAGATCTCGGAACATCCGCCTCGGTAGGTTCTTCCAAAAAAGTGGATGAATCACGGATGAATATGGCAAAGAGGGCATTTCAGGAATTGTGTAAAGGAGATGTGGTCAATCTTGGTATTGGTATTCCCACTTTGATAGCCGATCTTATCAAGCCGGAAGATGGCATCATCTTACATACCGAAAACGGGATGCTAGGTGTCGGGCCCGAACCAGTCGATGGAGGAGGTGCATTAGAATATCCTGTGAATGCCGGAAAAGTGCCTGTTTCTGCCCTTCCGGGAAGTAGCTATTTTGACAGTGCGGATAGCTTCGGAATGATCCGTGGGAAGCATATAGATATAGCCATTATGGGAGGGTTGGAAATTGACGAAGCTGGTAACCTGGCAAACTGGGCCGTACCCGGAAAACCGCTGCTTGGCGTAGGTGGTGCCATGGATTTAGCTTCTGGAGCAAATCGACTAATCATTACCTTAAGACATACAGATCGAACCGGAAACGCCAAGGTGGTACCCCAATGTACACTCCCAATCACTGCTCATGGATGTGTGGATACTTGCATCACTAACCTTGCTGTATTCAAATTTATCAATGGAAAATTGACGTTAGTCGAGCTAATGCCTGGTGCTACGCTCGAGGAAGTTCGTGAAAAAACAGCAGCCAATTTTCTTGAATTACTAAGCTGAATAGTGTTACACGCAACAGTTAAAGATCAATATTAAACTTTTCTCATTATGAAAATTTCTATCCTTTCAATAGCCTTTTTTCTAGTGTTTACCATAGCAAATGCACAGCAGACACTTAATAGATCTCTGATACATGATAATGTCGTCAGGGATTATATTGTGTATGTACCTGAGATTTACGACGAAAACACACCGACTCCTTTGATGTTTAATTTTCATGGCTGGACCATGCAAGCAAGTGCTCAGATGAACTCGTGTGACATGCGTTATGTCGCGGATACTGCAGACTTCATCCTCGTATATCCACAAGGGGTAGTCTACCAGGGATTCACGCACTGGAATGTCGGGTCGTGGACCGCAGGAAGTACGGCCGATGATGTGGGCTTCACAAGTGCCATGATTGATCAACTAGCAGAGAAGTACAACATTGACCTAAATAGAGTTTATGCTTGCGGATGGTCAAATGGTGCTTACTTTAGTTACGAGCTTGCTTGCCAATTAAGCGATCGTATTGCTGCGATAGGCTCTGTTTCTGGTGTCATGAGTGATAAAATTTATAATGCATGTAATCCTACACATTCTACACCTGTTATAACAATCCACGGTACAGCAGACAATTCAATTAGTTATAATGGAACTTTTCCTATAAACTCACTTTCGGTATTCCAAACGATTAATTACTGGCTAGGTATTAATCAGTTAGATTCAAATCCCGTTATAGTAGATTTAGAGGATAAAGATCCCAATGATGGTAGCTTGGTCGAACTTCGATCCTATGAAAGCTCCAACGGTTGTGCCTCGGTTGTTCATTATAGAATTAATGGTGGAGGACATACTTGGCCAGGTTCCTGGGGGAATAAGGATATTGACGCGAGTGAGGTGATTTGGAACTTTGTATCAAAGTACGATTTAAACGGCCTGGTTGAATGTGATCTTGTGGTATCTACAGAAACTATAAATGATTCGGACAACTTAAGAATCTATCCCAACCCGGCGCGGAATTCAATCTTGGTCAATACCGTCTCTGGCAAGTTCTCCAACTATAGTATCTATTCAATAGCTGGCAAGCTTGTCCAAACTGGTGAGCTTAATACATTCAGACAAGAAATTGATGTTTCAGGATTAAAACCAAATATGTATCTATTTAAAGTTGGGTCGAAGACTTTTAAATTTATAAAAGTCGAGTAAGACTGGCAATAAGTAAGAGTAGGTTTAAAATTTATCGTGCACTGAAGATCAATGCTTTGTGGTTC
>JBCBCD010000888.1:0-3335 GCA_038530915.1 Bacteroidota bacterium | reverse complement strand
CTTTATATTTTAATTCTAGTGATTGGACCTTATCGGGAGGCTCTATTATTGAATTAACAAATGAACAGATACAGATTCAGTTTGATTCAAGTGGAACTTACACCGTCGAATTAATTGTAAACAATGAGGTGGGCAGGGATACGATTGAACAGACCTTTACTATAACTGTCATCAATGCCCCAATATTAGGTCTCAGCGATAGTATTGTCTGGTTGGATTTGTACCTGAGAGACTTATCTATGTTTGGAGACAGTACCTTCTGGATAATCGACAATGAAACATTTGAACAAGAAGCAGATACTTTTCAATTCCGGTTTGATACGCCGGGCGAACATACTTATGGTTTGATTGTAAGTAATAATTGTGGTCGGGATACACTATTAAAGACTGCCTTCTTTGATGGTTTGCCGGTAGCTGATTTCTCATTTCAGGATACATCCGGTTGTTCTCCTATCTTCATTCAGTTTGAAAATAATTCATCGAATGGCGCAGATGGTTTTTCCTGGACATTCGAAGGTGGTATCCCAAGTGCATCAAGCGAACGAAACCCACGTGTCGGGTACGATTCTTCAGGAGCCTTCAGTGTTAGCTTAACTGCTAGTAATGGATTTGGCGACAGCACCATCACTCAGATCATTGATTTAGATATTGGTCAAATACCGATTGCTGGGTTTACTCCTAACATAAATGGTTTAACAGTTACTTTCACCAACGAATCCACAGCAGGCGATACTAGCCTTTGGGCTTTTGGTGATGGTCAAATCTCTGACGTGACAAGTCCTCAACATACCTATACTGATTATGGAGACTATATGGTCTTTTTGACTCAATCGTCAGAATGTGGCATTGACTCTACTTCTCAACTGATTACTTTGAATATACCTCCGGTAGCTGCTTTTGAAGTCATCCTCTCTGATAATTGTGCACCTGCTACACTAAATACCATCAATACTTCTCTTGGATTTGTTCGTAGCTATAACTGGGTAATTACTGGCCCGGAAGGATTCTCAGCGATTTCTTCGGATACAATGCCAAGTTTTGACCTACAACTTCCAGGCACTTATGATTTACAATTAACTGTAAGCAATGAACTAGGAACATCAGACACGACTATCTCCATTACTATTATTACTACTCCAATAGCTAACTTTTCTTTCAGTTCGGAAGACTTGAATGCGCAATTTGAAAACTTGTCAATAGATGCAGATTCCTTATTGTGGGCCTTTGGTGATGGTAGGTTTAGTTCACGTGAGAACCCATCTCATCAATATCCACAAGATGGATTCTATAATGTCCAATTGATAGCATTCAATGAATGTGGAACGGATACAGTAAACAACCAAATCGTTATAGGAACAGCACCCATAGCCAATTTTACCATACAAAACGCTACCGGCTGTGCACCTCATTTGGTACAATACAGAAATCAATCCAGTGGAAGTATATCAAGTCTTCAATGGTCTTTCCCCGGAGGACAACCAGCTACTTCTACCGAACAAAATCCTACAGTCATTTATGTTAATCCGGGTACTTACAATGCTTCATTAAGAGTAGATGGTATTTTAGGAAGTAATCAACTTACTATAGATTCTGCCGTACAAATCGTTGATTTTCCTATTGCAGATTTTACTTATACCATTGATGGTTTTGAAGTGAGTTTTACAAATGGTTCAGAGAATGCCAATGCTTTTTCATGGACTTTTGGTGATGGCAACCAAAGCAGAAATGAAAATCCAATACATACTTATACAAGCGGAGGTGTCTATACGGTCACTTTGAATGCTTCTTTTGGAAATTGTGCTACTTCTGTCACAAAAGAAATACCGGTAATGTTAACCAGTTTAGACGAAATCAATGAAAAATACCAGATTGTCTTGTATCCTAATCCAGTGAAAAATCGACTGTGGATTCAAAGTAGTTTATCCGATTTGGATCAGGCAACTTCTAACATAATAAACGCTCAAGGTCAAATTATTAAATCTTTAAAGCTTAATCCCGACTCTAGTATACATGTAGGTGACTTAGCACAGGGGATTTACTACTTACAAATTTTGTTGCCTGAAGGAAGCTGGAATGGTAAATTTGTAGTTCAATAATCAAATTGAACGTCTGGACAAATGGTTGAATATACAGTATCGGAATCCAATAAGCGACTACAGCAAATTTTAGATTTGCAGCGTAAGAACTTAAAAAATGTAATTTCTGCCTCAGAAAGTCAAAAAGAAGGCTTTTTGACAGTAGAACACGATATGGAGATCCTTTCGCAAATGAATGATCCCTACCCTCATATTATTGCCATTGATCATGATCAAGTAGTTGGTTATACTTTATGTATGGAAAAGATTTGGCGGACAAGGATTCCTCTACTTGAGGAGATGTTTCAACAAATTGATCATTTGACTTATAAAGATCAGGTATTGGGGGCTGTCAATTACTTGGTAATGGGACAGGTCTGTATTGCTAAATCTCACAGAGGTCAGGGATTGTTTTCCGGCTTGTATAATCATTTAAGAATGGTTATGCAACCACATTTCAAGTATATAATCACAGAAATTTCCATCCATAATAAAAGATCCATTAGAGCCCATGAAAAAGTAGGCTTTGAAGAAATACACCGATTCTCAGATGATGTAGATGATTGGTCTGTTGTAATTTGGGATTGGAATTTTTGATAGTTCATCCCTTTTCAATTGTACTTAATTCGATTAAATGAATACACTCATCCAATACGAGCTTTTTTGTTCAACCTCAATTTTCTTATGCTGTTTTTAAAGTTGTGAACTTCATTAATCATACTAAAACAAACAATCATGACTTTTAAAAAGAAAGTGGATGAGGATTTTTTTTCTTCGGTAGGAAATATGATTGAAAACTTTTTCAACAATGATTTCTTCAGAGGAGTGAGTACTGGTACGAGTGTCCCAGCAGTTAACATTTACGATTCCAGTGATAAATATGAGTTGGAAGTGGCCGCTCCTGGCTTTGTAAAAACAGATTTCAAGTTAAATCTTGAAGGCAATATTTTATCAATAAGCGGTGAGAAGTCCGGTGAAGAGGCAACTACCGAACGTAAGATGAGTAAACGCGAGTTCAACTACACTTCTTTCAAGCGTTCGTTTACCATACCTGAGCATATTGATACCACAAATATTAAGGCTACTTATGATAAAGGTATTCTAACTGTGAGTTTGCCTAAAAAAGCATCTGAATCAACTGCTCAGAATATCGATATCGATTAATTTTAAGGCCATTAGACTTAAGCGCTTGCACTTAAGTCTAATGGCCTTAAAATTATAATTTCACCCGGAGGTGTATTATTTTTAAAGCAAAAAAAT
>JBCBCD010000887.1:0-3343 GCA_038530915.1 Bacteroidota bacterium | reverse complement strand
CACGGCGTGAGGTGATGAGTCTACTCCATAGAGTAAGGTGTGTCCCTAACGGCTACCCCCTCTCCTACCGGAATCCCCAGATTAACCAGTTCATGAGCAAGATTATTAATCATTGCTATGGCATAAAATTGTGGTTGTACACCGCTCGACCAATCACCTGACAATCTTGCAGATGCTTCGAATAATTGACGGAATTCTGGGTTTTGGCAATAAGAGAGCATTGGTATGGAGACCATAAGGATACTCCATACCCTGTATATATTACTCATCATTGGTTGTGTCGGATGATAACTTACATTTTAGAAGGGATGATAGCCGGCGTAGGCTCGCTATCTTGATCTATAGTCCAGCTATTGCGCTCGATGGAATAAGCACCTGGAAATGCATATCTTGTCTTGTTCAATTTTTCTCTTTGTTCTTTGGTCAAAGTATTTTTAATCGTGAGCATTAACTCAAACTGAAGTAATTTTATTTTATCTTCAATTTCCAACAATGTTTGCATTTTCTGCTTAGCTGTTTGAATATTTACCTGATCCTTTTCCACCTCCTTTTTAAGTTCCTGACTTAAATCCATTTGATCCCACTTTAAATCATTGTAAGCGGTTTGTTGTTTATTGTAAGCCAAACGTATGGCTTTTTCTTGATCAGCAGTAAGGTTAATTTTTGCTTTGTTTTTCATTACCTGTTCTGCTGAATATAAACCTCTTTCAATACTACTTAGTGATCTTGCAGTATATCCAATACCTTGCTGTGCAGCAGTTGTTCCAATAAATAATGCGACAAACAATAAGCTTAATAAAACTCTCATTCTAATTCTATATTTTGAGTTAATAAAAAATCTGTTTCTGATTGCCAGTTGCTTATGCTTTCAAATCCTTGTTCTTCTACCAAAAAAGAAGTAGAACTTATAGGTTCCCAGCTGAAATCTTCAGTCTGCTCAACATTCGTTTGGGAAAACCAAAAGCCTGCTCCAATCGCAACAACTACTGCAGCTGCGGCCACTCGTAAAAGGTACATCCTTGCAATTGACCTCTTTCTTGTTGCACGATTATAAGTCGGCGCATTCGATTCAATGTCTTCAAATAGATCGTTGAAGAATGCTTTAATTTCTTGATCTTCTTTATGCATCTTGCTGAATTCTTGATTTTTGAATTAGTTTTTTGAGATTCTCTTTTCCTCTTGAATAATGTGTTCGAGCACTACCCAAACTCACTTTCATAATACTAGCCGCTTCTTCTATGGTAAACTCATGATAGAATACCAATGATAATACTTCTTGTTGTTTTGGAGAAAGCTGCCGCAAAAAACGCTGTATCATTTTTTGCTTAGCATTAGTAATCTCGCTACTTGGCCAATTTTCATAAATTTCATCTACAGGAATACTGCCTATTAATTTCAATCTTCTTCCTTTTTTCCTTAAAAAATCAAGGGCCGTATTTCTGATAATGGTGAACAACCAAGTCTTAAAAGATGCATGAGCCTGAAAAGAATGGTGCTTTTCTAACACCTTCATATAACTTTCCTGCAATACATCTTTTGCCATTTCTTCGTCGAACTGACAGTTTTGTACTGCCCAGGCGTAAGACTTTGTATGCAATCGACTTATTTCTTTATCAATATTCATGCGTTAGGTTCAAATTTCGCTTCTTAGACGAGGAGGCATGGTTTTATATGACAGTAGAAAAATATTTTTTAATTCTTTCCCAAATATTTTCCAAATCGATGCATTACCCATAAATGTACCTGTGCTTGTGAGATCACATAAATGTACCAGGGTAAGGTGGGAACAAACTCATGTAGTGCAGCAATAACATATTTTCCTCCCAATACTCGCCTAAACTCTAACCAGCCATAGTCCTTCCTTTTTACCAATAGTCCACCTACGACATAAAACAACTGTCGATCTTCATCAGAGCGGTCTTTGATGAATTTAATCATGAGTAACTCCCATTTACCTATTCTAAAAACAGAAGTTTCCTTTCGTTGATCTACTTTGATTAGATACCGAAAAAAATGGGGCAACCAGGTTTGATACCTTCTAGCTACCCAAATAGCAGAATGATCCATTGGATTAGGCAATCTTTGGACAGAGCGAACTGTATTTTCCTTTTTCGTAGTCGTCACTACGAGCTTTGGTAAAGCAGGAACAGCTTCCTTATTACTTAAGGCAAATTGTGCAGCTTGCTCGAACGTCTGTCTTTCTGGAAATTGTTGTAATAACTCATTGTCCTTTACCAATAAATCATGTTTGAGACTTTCTACCAAAGGAGATGCTAAGGTTCTACTTGAATCTGTCAATACAGCTACCCACAGCTTAGATAAACGAAGTGTAAATAATGGTACAGCAAGCATCAACCTTTTCTTACCCATTAATTTTGCTACTGTCCTCATCATTTGTAAATAGGTCGTTTCTTTAGCTCCACCAAGATCCAATGCACGATTATAAAACTGTTCATTTCCCAAACAATGATCTATCATTTTTAAAGTATCGTCCAAACCAATGGGCTGTGTACGGGACTGTGTCCATTGTGGGCAAATTAGTATGGGTAGACGGTGGATCAGTTTTTCAATCATCCTGAATGAAGATCCTCCAGGTCCTACAATGATTCCAGCTCTAAGTGCAGTTAATGCGACTGATCTTGATTGTAAGGTCAGCTCTACTTCATATCTGCTTCTGAGGTGTCGTGAAACTTTTGATAAATCTTCAGGTAGTAGGCCACCCAAAAAAATGATTTGTTTTAGGCCATTCAATTCAGCAGCCCGAGCAAAATTATCCGCCAACACTAAGTCGGTATTTTCAAAAGAACTCTGTGTCAAACGGGCAGAAGGCTGCATCGAATGTACCAGGTATAAAGCAAAATCTGCTCCTTTTAAAGCTTCCTGTGTACTTGATAAAGAGTAAAGCTCCACTTTACGCCATTCAACATCAGGATCTTCACTCTTCATCAAGCGCCTGGAAAGTGCTATGAAGCGATATTTGTGCTTATATTGATCGATAAACCACCTTCCGATAAAGCCGGTGGCTCCTGCAATTGCTACTGTGGGTTTCATATACTTAAAGTTTTTATTTCACCATGGAGTCACATGGAGTTCCATAGAGTTAAACTTACTTATAGGGGGTTTGCAAAATCGATAACATGGTTTTGACTCCATCGACATAATTACCCACACGAATGTTTTCATTGGGGCTGTGTTGATTGTTGTCCATATTTACAGTTGGTACTGAAACAGCAGGTATACCTAGTGTTACTACAAATGGACTGATAGGAATTGATCCCCCACTGGTTCTTATTTTTATTGGTTCTTGTCCATGTACTTTCTTTAAGGCCTTAGACAACCAGTT
>JBCBCD010000886.1:0-3353 GCA_038530915.1 Bacteroidota bacterium | reverse complement strand
ACTCTATCCTTTATCTGCTTATCGGCATCCATAGGCTTTGGATAAAACCATTCAGCATTTTCATTTGTAATGCCATCAACTTCCAAATTGTAATAACTAGCAGTTCCCTTCCAAAAACATTCCGTATGATAATTAGAGCCTGAAAAATATTCTTTATTTAAACTTTCTTCCGGGAAATAATAGTTGCCTTCAACATTAACAAGGTCATTGCTTTCTGCCAATACTTTGCCATTCCAAATGGCACGGCGAGTTATTGTATTTGTCATGATTCAATTTTTATATGGTATACAATTACTTTGCCAATAAGGTTTTTAAAGTAGGCCGACTAGTTGTAGCAATGCGGACTTATTGAAGCAATTATAAGCTTTGATAAGGGTCATCATTTTTATTGACAACAGTCATTGTTAGATGCTGGTAGAGTCATAAATTGTACTTAAATGTAGACTGATTTATATAGGTTAGTCTATAAAAAAGAAAACCATAAATTCTTAAGTAAAGCTTGAGGATTAGGTAATGTATGAAATTTTAATGGTTGATTTTGAATGTTTAGGTTGTTTAGAGGACTAGTCGTGGGAACTCTAAACACCTAAACCTTTAGATCTTATTCCATTCTCAAATGTCCTATTTCAACTCTTTTGGCAGTTTACTAATGAATATTCAATTGGTCTCATTTTTTTAAGTGATTCGTAGAGTACAAAGTGGGGTTCATAGAAATTGACAAACTAATTTGTATTTTAATTTGGTTTATTTTATAAACTAGATTACATTTGTATAAAACAATTACAAATGGAAACATCAAATTTTTCACCACAACAAAGTCTGCAATTGATTACACAAGTAATCGAAGATGCTCGACAGAGATTTACTGAAAATGGCTTTTCCTTTCTATTGTGGGGAAGTCTGACTGTAATAGCAAGCTTGGGTCAGTACTACTTGATTAGTATTGAAAAATATACCATTAGCTTTTATCCTTACTTCATTATGTTTGTTGGAGGAATTATCGAGTTTGTAAAAAGAAGGAATACAGTAAGAAAGAATAGCAATCAAATTGCTAAATTCATTTCTTTACTTTGGTTATTCTTGAGTATTAATATTTTATTGTTGGCATTTGGCTTTTTTTGGAGCTTACAACAGAACCTTGTGCCGTTAATATTGATTCTTGTAAGTATAGGCATTACCACAACTGGTTCTATCATCAGAGAAAGAGTAGTGTGGATAGGTGGAATTTTCTTAAATATAATTGGTATTCTTTGTTTTTTTATTGATTGGGAGTATCATGCTTTAGTAAATGCTTCTGCAAGTTTCATAGGAGTTGTTATACCAGGTTTATATTTGCGTTTTAGATCAAAAGAATAATACATTGTTTAAAGAGCTTAATCCTTTATTGCATTCTCAATTGAGGTTATCCATTGTTTCCTTTTTAGTTTCCAATGGAACGACAGACTTCAATGAGCTAAAAGAAGTAACAAAGGCTACTTCTGGCAACCTTAGTGTCCAAATCAAAAAACTGGAAGCGGCCAACTATCTTAAGGTACATAAAGGATATAAAAACAATTATCAGCATACAGAAGTAACTATTACACGTGAAGGCATAGATGCTTTCGAAGAATATGTAGAAGCCATCAAGGAATACATCAGCAAATAAAATTTTTTTTGAAAGTTTAGTTTATAAAATAAACTAGTTTAAAAACAATAAAATGGAAAAATTAATCATTTTCGCCCTTTTTCTTTCTTCCTGCAATATGAGTTCTGGCAATAGTGATGCAGTGACAGACTATTATGCAGTAACTATAAATTTTCAGAACGATGAATTAATAAAAAATATTCAGACGAAAATTTATGGAGCATTTGTACAAAGCATTATGAATAAAGATGCTACGGAATTGGATAATATGGCCAACGCACTAGAAAGCCTACAGAAAGAACAATCCAATAACTTGATCCAGTATTGGCGAGCTTACAACCAATACTATTTATCCATTCTCTACACCACCATGGAAGATAAAGAACAGTCTAAAGCGCATATCGAAAAAGGAATTGACATAATGAGCAATCTTAAAAACAAAAACTCAGAAGATTACGCCTTATTGGCACTTTTGCAAAGCTTTTCTATACAATTCAAATCAGGAATTGGTGCAGGATTTATGTCCAATAAGGTCAAAAAGAATGCCCAAAAGGCGAAAGAAATGGATGCAACCAATCTAAGAGCTTACTTTGTCCTTGGTAGTAGTGATTACTACACACCGGCAACTTATGGTGGTGGCAAAAAGACAGAGGAATATTTGTTAAAAGCGCTAGATTGTCCTGATCAAAAAGTAGAGAACCTTTATTTGCCATCATGGGGTAGGGAAGTAGCTTATGAAATATTACTCAAGCATTACATCAAAAATGAAGAATGGGATAAAGCAAAATCCCATTTCCAAAATGCAAAATCTCAATTTCCTAACAGTTATGCGATCAACAACATCGCATCAGAATTGGTAGGCAAATGAGAACAATAATCTTTATCACATTCATTCTCTCGAGTTGGACTGCATGTGCTCAGTCCAGCTTAAAGGGGCAGGTAAAATCAAAGGCGGGGGAGGAGATCTTTGCTGCTAATGTTTACCTGAAAAACAACTTACAAAAAGGAACTCAAACCGATTTCAACGGAAAATTTGAGTTGAGCTTACAAAGTGAAGATCTGAAGGATACTTTGGTAATATCCTATCTGGGGTATGCAAGCCAGGAATATGTTTTAGAAAATTTAGATATAGATCAAAATTTAGCAGTTGTACTAAAGCAAGATCAGCAGTCATTGGTTGAAGTGATTATTAAAGCCAAAAGTCCTATTTCTGAGCAGTTTGCAGTTACAAAGCTAGATCGATTACAGATTTACACCAATCCAATTGCACAGGGTGATCCTTTAAAAGCGATAACAGGATTAGCTGCATCTACCAATGTAGATGAATCTGCCAATCCTGCACTTAGAGGTAGTAGTGCAGGTAGAAGTTTGGTTGTTTTTAATAAGGTACCTGTCCGATCACCAGTACGTAATAGTCAGATCAATGGTTTGGGATTCTTTAGCTTGTTTAACCCGGAGATCATCAAATCTCAATATGTATACGCAAGTAATCCTCCATTGACCTATGGAAATGCATCGGCAGGTTTGGTTGAAATTCAAACGCAAGACGAATTGAATACCAGCAATATTCAGCTAGCTGCTAGTCTGGCTGGAGTTGGTATATTTTCATCTAATATTATTAATGAAAAATCATTTGTACAAGCTTACGGAAATATTCAGTTTTCTAAACCTTTTATAGAGCTCAATAGAAGTAATCTTCCCAACTTGAATGCCTTCTCAAATAAGGATG
>JBCBCD010000885.1:0-3356 GCA_038530915.1 Bacteroidota bacterium | reverse complement strand
GGTATATGGACCAGTAAGAGATGTGATCCCATACTTGATCAGAAGAGCCCAGGAAAATACAGCGGTGACAGGTGATATGAGTAGAGAGCTTCAGTTATTGGTCAGAGAGAAGAAAAGAAGAGGATTGTAATAGTTGTTGGTTGTTAGTTGTTGGTTTTTACTAAATGTTGCCATTGCATCTTTTAGTAAAAGCTTTGCCAACAACAAAAAACCAACAACCAACAACAAGAATTAAGGCACTTAATTCTGTAGGTCTACATATTTTTTATAAAAGTATTATATATTTGTATTGAATTTAAAATTTGTTGCTACGCGCTTGCGCAATAATTTTACAATTCCTTGATGTCCCTGTCCGTGCTATTGTCTTCCACTAGCAGTCCGGTATGTTTAATATTAAATTTCCCTATGAGCATTCAATATAATTAGTGAAAAAATTATATTTGAATTTCAATGTTTTGAGCATTAAACATGCAATAGTATATGAAAGATTTTTTTCTTTCATATTACTACATGGTCCAAAACAGATCCTGAATTTTAATTTAGGAATTGTTGGGCTGTGCTAATGAAGAATAGGCAACTGTATGGTTTCAATAGAAGCCCAAAAACCACTTATTTTATGAAGAAGAGATTAATACGTGTATCTCTTTGGATTTGCTGTATATGCATACTACCCAAATTGGGTATGAGTCAAATTTATGATTGTGACATTGCACAAATTATTTGTTCTGACTCAATGATTAATTTCACTCCTATGGGAGGAGGGTTATTTGATTTTGCAAATCCCAACAATGATGCTGCATGCTTTCAGCCTGCCAATATGATGGAAGAAAATAGTGCCTGGTACTATTTTGAATTCCGTAAAGATATGCCACCCAATTCTATCATCGAATTTGCCATAAAGTCGAGGGATGGTTTTGATGAGGATTACGATTTTAATGTATATGGTCCTAATGTTCGTTGTGATAGTTTGGGGAGTCCTCCGCGTTGTTCCTTTGTTGATGGTCTTTGTGATTTCTGTGACGAATTTGGTACAGGTCTTGGTCAAGGTACGACCGATACACTCGAACGAGCCTGGGAATTTGGAGATGGATTTGTAGCTCCAATGGAAGTACAACCTGGCGAAGGCTTCTTCTTATTTATTGAATATTTTGTGGGTACCGCTCCACCTGGAGAAACCTTTTTCAACCTTACCTGGGATGGAGATGCTGCTCCTTTCCTCAACTGTATCGCCAATCCATTTTGTTACAATGCAGATGCTTACGCAGGAGAAGATACCACCATATGTGGTGGACAATCTGTACAATTGAACGGACTTGCTATTAATGCTTTTAATGAAAGTGTTATTTCCTATTCCTGGACAGGAACGGATGGTGCTACTGACTGGTTGGATGATCCTTTTTCTCAAAATCCGGTAGTAAATATTCCCGATGGATTTAGTGGGCGAGTTACTTTTACTTTAAGAACCGAGGAAGGGAATTGCGAAAAATACGATGAAGTGGTTATTACTGTTTTGCCTCAGCCTGATGTAGAGATTACGGGGCAAGATTTTCTATGTAATGAAAGTAGTCTGGAATTAACAGCTACACCTGGACTGGATAGTTATTTGTGGACACATAATGGTGCTACTTCCAATGTCGTTACCATTACTGAGCCAGGAATATATGAATTGACAGTGACTGATTCTATATGTAGTGCAACTACTGATTTTGTAGTGTTCAATGCGCCTATTCCGGATCCAATAATTACCGGTGACCCTCAGATTTGCCCTGGAGAAACTACCACTCTTAATATTCCCAATATGTTGGGGACGTATCTATGGAATACAGGAAGTACGGAACAATCCATAGAAGTCGGTACCAGTGGTCAGTATATTGTTGAAGTTACGACCGCTTTAGGGAATTGTACGGTAGCTGATACTTTTGATGTAGAAGTTTTACCACAACCCATTGTTGAGATTACCGGAGATTCTCTCTTGTGCCCTGAAGAATTGATTACACTATCGATAGTAGATACCTTTACTTTTGTCAGTTGGCAAAACAATAGTTCGAGTAGTTCGATAGAAATCAATAGCGGAGGTTTATATAATATCTTAGTAAGAGATGGGAATGGTTGTCCGGCAGTGGATACTTTCAATATTATTGCACTTACGTCACCCGAGCCCATGCTGGATGCTGGTGCAACTATATGTCCCGGAGATAGCATAGAACTTTTTGGTGGAAATTTTGCTCAATATGAATGGTCTACCGGATTGACCGGAACTGATCGGATTACAGTGAAGCAACCAGGTACATATACTTTAAGAGTATTTGATGATTTTGGTTGTGTGGGCGAAACGCAAACAGTAATAGATACCTTTACTCGTCCTGCCATTGCGATATCCAATCCATTGTTTTTCTGTGCAGGAGACTCTGTTGAGGTTGCAGCCACAGCTGGATTTGCTTCCTATGATTGGTCTAATGGAGTGGATTTACCACAGGCTGTATTTAATCAAGAGGGCAACTTTACTTTAAATGTTATTGATAACAATGGGTGCCCCAATGAAGTGGATTTTTTCATAGAAGAAAAAGCTTTGCCCTTTCCCATAATAACTGGAGATACTTCGATTTGTGGAGGAGCAGAGGCTATACTGAATGTTACAGAATCTTATGTTCGCTATGAATGGAGCAATGGGACAATAGGCCCAAGCTTGACTACTAGCTTACCAGACATCTTTACGGTAACTGTAGAAGATGAATTTGGCTGTATAGGAAGCAATGCAGTCGAAGTAGAAGTACAGCCTCTTCCTTTACCCATTATTGATGGACCCACCATCTTTTGTCCCGGAGATACCGTTATAATAAATGCACAGGATACATTCGTGGATTATGAATGGTCTCTGGGTTTAGGTATGGGGACTTTTGAACAAATGGTCGTCGATGAAGGCACCTATTCTCTGACTGTAACTGATAGCAAAGGTTGTAGAGGAGAAACCAGTTTTGCTATCGCTCAACATCCCGAGCCTACTCCTAGCATCAGTGGAGATACAGAATTTTGCTCAGGACTTACTGCTCAAATTGGTGTTGATCAGACTTATACAGATTATCGTTGGTCAAATGGTATGACCGGACAAAATATAGAAGTGACGAGCGGAGGAATATATACCGTTACCATTACTAATGATATCGGTTGTAGGTCAACCGCTAGTTTCAATGTGATTGAAAATAGCCTCCCTCAACCCGATATTCAGGGCATAGAAAGCATTTGTTCTTACGAAGAAACAAGGTTTATCCTCAATGAATCTTTTTCTTCTTACACCTGGCAAGATGGAAGTGATGAAAATTTCTTCGAAACCAATCAGGCAGGTACCTACTGGGTAG
>JBCBCD010000884.1:0-3366 GCA_038530915.1 Bacteroidota bacterium | reverse complement strand
ACCTCGTAAGAAACAATTATTTAACCTCTTGTTTAGATAAATATATTTTTCACGACAATCAAAATTCAGAATTTTAATTTTTATTTATTTGAAAAAATAAATTATTATCCAGCATTTTCAAGGCTTTACCATTTATTCTTCATAAAGACTCAGGTGATTTTGATCTTCAATAAAAATCGCAGCAGTCCCACCTAGGTTAACTATTTTACCTTTTAATACAACAAGTTTATCTTGTAAATAGCTCACAGGATCATAGCTAAAGTTTGGAATAAATTGTTTTCTTATAAAAACAGTAAAGATTTGATTGGGAAATTGTTTGTCAAGATTGATTAAAATATTACCGGCTCTGCTTGTTCTTGCACTCACCACTTTTCCTACTACAAAAATTTCCTCGTTGGAATTCATATACCTGCCTGCCTGAACCGTATTGAAGTGATTAGGTGGAAGGGTAGTAGGATTGACAGGTTCACTGTTGCCGGAGGCAATGTCTGGAAGCCATATCTTTTTATCACATTTTTTTTCAAGTAAGTCTTCTACCGTATCTTCTAAAGCCGGAAAAAAATCAATGCCACTAATTTTTTCTACTTCATCAATGCTTACTGCAAAAGGAGCCAATGAACCCTCATGTGCTTCATGTGGAAGGATAAAGCCTATGCCTTGTTGTTCTTTTAAATCAATGGCTACCTTCCAAAAAGTTTTTGGTATGCTCAAACTATTTACGGCCCTTTCTAATTTTGGTAAGTCATCTGCTAAGACAGGACCTGTAACTACCATGAGTTCAGATTCTGGATGATTGTATATGTATGCTCTCAATGCATTTTCTAACTCTGCCCAAATTTCTCTATTAAACTCAGGAAGCTGAGGGGACATATTAGAATAAAAATAAGATTCTGAAAGCGCCTTTTGTGACCAACGAAAATCGGCAGAAGGAGCAAGATGCCCTCTGTCATAACCAAAACCATCATACTCATAAGTACTATCCGGGAGTAAAGTCTTTAAGAAATAATCTTTTTCGATGGCACTTCCTGTCTTGATGAGTGAGTCTACTCTAAAGTCATTGGTTCGAAACACACTACCCGATACAATATCCGGACTAATGATATGAGCTACCCATTTGGCTTGTTCATGTTGTTCATCGTATACAAGCATCAAAGCACTGTGTTTAATCAGTGTTTCATTTTTTTCGAGGGCAGGGAGACCAATTTTTTGAAGTGTATAAGCAATTTGACTAAGCTTAGTTAATTCAATTTGCTTTTCAATAGTTTTCAATCCATTTTCCATCGCTATTTTGCTATTCTGCAAATCGACCAAGCGCTTATTAAGCATAGAGTCTTTGTACACTTGAGCGGGCAACGTCAATGGAAGCAAAACAATGCAGAGGAATAGAAACCTTGTCATGGCTTTTTGATACAAATGTAAGACAATTCTTACTCCAATACTTTTCCATTCATATGCAAAGTATCAATTATTATCCCCCAGATAAAGAAGTTCATTTCTGGTTCCAGACTTATCACTTCTTCCTCGGACCCTCCTAAGTATAGATCAAGACCATCTTCATGCAATCCCAACTTTGCAATAAGAAAATCGCCTTCAAAGAAAACCAGAGCCAATGCATTTTTTTTAGGAGTTACTCCTCTATCCACTATTACTACATCACCTTGCATAAGGCCTTCATGTATCATTTTCGAATTTGAAACCTGGATAAAGAAAGTATCTTCCGGTCTTTTGATAATGGCTTGACTAAGATCTAGCCCGACCATATGATAAGCCTCTCCAGCTAGTGGAAATTGCTTTCTTGCCTCAATGCGCATGTAAGGATCCATATCCTTCATGTTTACCAAAGGGATCGTATGATAAGAATCAAATGCAACCATATGTTTTAAATTTTTTTTGTAAATCAAAAATAAAACATTTTGTTTTAAAAATAAACACTTTTTGTTTTTATTTTATGTTGTAGTGCACCATTCTGGACTCTAAGTGTTACTAAGCTATTACATTTGCAAAAAAATTAGCTTAGCATGAAGAATATAATCATAACCGGAGCAGCGGGTAACTTGGGAAAAACCGTAACTCAATATTTATTGGATGAAGGATATAATATTGAAGCAACTCTTGGTTCACATGATTCTGAAGATTTTATTGTGCATGACAAGCTTTCCAGTCAGCACCTTAATCTACTGGATGAAGATAAAGTAGAAGAATATGTAAAAGAGGTACATGCCAAACATGATACAATAGATGCAGCTGTACTTTTGGTAGGTGGTTTCATGCCTGGTGGATTCAAACAAACAACCAAAAAGGATTTGGAGAGAATGTATAAATTGAATTTTGAAACAGCTTTCTTTTTGGTTAAGCCACTTCTGGAAATATTTGAGAAGCAAGCTGAAGGGGGAAAATTTATTTTCATTGGCACACGTCCTGCTTTGAATCCTAAAGAAGGTAAAAATTTAATTGCCTATAGTCTTAGTAAAACTTTGTTGTTTAGATTGGCAGAAATAGTAAATGCATATGGTGAAGACAAGCAAATACAAGCATCTGTAATCGTACCTAGTACTATGGATACACCTGGTACACGTTCAGCTATGCCTGATGCCGATTTTGAAAAATGGGTTCCCACTAAGAACGTTGCTGAAACCATTGCTTTCCTATTGTCAGAAACGGGTGGAATGCTCAGAGATACTATTGTTAAAATATACAATCGTTCGTAATGGAAATGCAAAACTGGTTTTTTCCCTTAACCCTCTTACCTGGAGTTGGACTTATTATCATGTCAACTACCAACTGGTCTATTGCATTGGTAACCGAAATTGATCATTTGTTAAAAGATCATGCTTGCGACAGATACATCTTAAAATTAAAAATTAAACAACTCGGTCTAATCAATACCGCTTTAGTAGCGTTATATGTTTCTGCTGCAATGTGTACCCTGGGAGGATTCATAGGCTCCTTATTGGCTCATGGAGCATTAACCGGCATGACACTGGTAACAATCATCGTAGCGATAGGTATTGCAGCTTTACTAACAGCAGCTGTCATGCTTATAATTTATGGTTTTCGAGCAGTTAGAATAAAAAGACTTCAATTTATCAATCGTATTAAATAATAGGATGGAGGTGAAAGAGGAAGAATTACAAGATTGGAAGGTAACATCCTTGAAAGGAGAAGAAGCTCCTTCCTTATCCAGGTTTTACGGAAAATATCATTTGATTCTATTTTTTAATGCAGGCTGTGCACGTTGTTCGACAAGTGCTATGCCTTTTATAACACAAATAAAAAGAGCATTTCCAGAGATTGAAATTTCCGGTGTTCATACTGACCTAGGAACAATTGGAAAATATTCATTAGAGGAGATCAATCAGTATGTTA
>JBCBCD010000883.1:0-3367 GCA_038530915.1 Bacteroidota bacterium | reverse complement strand
CAATTGTGGAATATCAGTAGCGGCACCTGGATCAGTCTTTGATGTCACCTTAATTACATACACACCAGTTGTACCTACAATAGGCTCAGATACTTGATTGGCGTCCATTTTTGAAGCAACAGCTATCACTTTAGGTTCAGATCCTAAACCTGTTACAAATGACTGAGTAAAGCTTATAGCGCTTGCCGTATCTACAGAACTACTAAATTCTGACGCTACCGCTTCAAGATTTTTACCTTGCATACGCTGAGCCAGTAGTTCACCTTTCTTTTCATTAGTAACTTGTACCTCGATATCATTTCTTATGTCATCCAGATCAGGCATACCAGCTGACTGAGTAGACTTTAAAGCAGCTACAACATATTTGTTATCGAAGTAGTCAATTTGATCTCTATAATCAAAAACCTGAGGTGAAACTTCTCCAATGCTTGCACCAAAAGCCCATTTAACTAGATCCCTTGAAGATTGGCCAGATAAAAGCGTACCCACTCTAAAATCATTAGAAGCTAGTCCTGGAGACGTTTCAAGCGTAAGATCAGGGTTTTCAGAAACTGAGTTTCTGAATGCCTCAATTGATCTGTTGTTACTTAAAAACTCTAATGCTTCTGCTCTAACCTGACGTTGAGTCTCATCAGAAGGAATTACTTTCTCTTGAATGTATCCAATTTTGTAACCTATCTCATTGGTTTCAAATTTCTTACCCGTTACCTCTACTAGGTGAATACCAAATTGGGTAATTACCTTATACAATTTACCTTCTTCCGCTTTGAAGAAAATGAGGTCATTGAAAGGTTTCACCATGCCACCAGGGCCAGCATATCCCAAATCACCACCCTTTGTAGCAGTACCATCTGTACCAAATTGTGAAGCAAGATTTTCAAAGGTATTTGCACCTGCTTCTATTACTCTTTTTAAACTATCTATCGTGCTGTTTGCAGCAATAAATTCTTGTTGAGTGGTAGCTGGACGAAGGATGTGTCTGGATTCTACTGAATCAGGAATCACCATTTTATCAATCAACTTCGCAGCTATATAGTAATTGTTTTCAAAATAGGGTCCAAATACGCTACCTGTATCCAAGCGCAAAATGGTATCTTTAAAAGAAGTTGTAATAGCATCTTCCTTTAAGAAAGCTGGATTATATAAGCCTGAATTGGCAACAATGAAAATAGAATCTTCTTCTGATGCTTCAAATTCAGTCATCAAATTCTGAATGCGCTCTTCCGTAGCGGTAGAATCATCAGGAGTAGGAGATACATCGAATGAAACGTATTCTACAATCCTTGTTGGATCTTCCTTTTCAAACTGAGACTTGTTATTATTAAGATAAGCTTTCAAGTCACCATCACTGATGCTTACATCTGTGTTGTCAATCTCATCAAATGGCACCTTCACATATTCAAAGTCCATTCTTTGATTTTGAGCAACATGACTCATTTCAGCCATCCATGTAGGTACATATAGTCCCTTACTCACCATACCATTTATTTTGCTCCTCATGCGCTCTGTGATGATCTCTTGCTCTTGATATTGCCAGTAAGCACGAAGATTCGGATCTGTCAACTGACCACTTTCAATAGCTGTTTTGAATTCATTCAACCTTTGACGATCCAATTGGAAAGTCTGAGGGTTCTGAAAACGAGATGAGATAATTGGGCTAGGATTAACTCCAAACTGCAAGTCCATTAACTCCGTTTTACCGACGCCTATTCCCAACTTTGCTGCTTCTTGTCTAACCAATCTTTGTTCTACCCAAGAATTCCACAAAGCATTTCTGTTTGTATATGGGTCAGTGGTTGATCCACTGTAAAGCAATTCTTCATAACGGTTAAACTCATTAAGGTCTAACTTATCACCATTAACACTTCCAAGTGTCAATTGGCTACCACCAAAAAGGCTTTGCTGGCCAGCAGTCATATCCATTAAAATGAACCCAGCCAAACCAAGTCCGATCAATACAATAAGTACCCAAGAATTGTTTCTAATTTTTCTGATGAATGACATGTCTCAACATTTAATTATATTACTACACAAACCGGTAGGAATTTCTATCCTACTTTCTTCCATGATCTTTTTTTACCTAAGGTTGTATGAATAGGTTTTAAAAAAATCGTTGCAAAAGTAATTCGTTTGATTGGATAATTCAAAAAAATTGAACTTTACAGTTGCCTGAAAATTAATCTTTAAGAAAAAAACCAGTCCTTTTGTAAGAGATTATTCATTGCTTGCATTTTTTATAAGCAATCTAAAGCCCACTCCATGAATATTTTCAATTTTTAAGGCTTCATCTTTTTTCAAGTATTTTCGTAGCCTGGAGATGAAAACATCCAGACTTCTACCCAGGAAATAATCATTCTCTCCCCACAACGTTTCGAGAATGTGTTCTCGTTTAATCACTTGATTAGAAGATTCTAATAATAACTTTAGAAGATCCGCTTCTCGCTGTGTCAATTGTCTGCTATCGTTTTCTGTGAAAAGTTTTAAGTTGGGGTAATCAAATTTATACATTCCCAGTTTATACGAACTAGGCTTTTGATTGATCGTCAATTTATTTCTTCTGTAGAAAACTTCCACCTTTAATAAAAGTTCTTCTATACTGTAAGGCTTTACTATATAGTCGTCGGCTCCAAGTCTTAATCCTTTGATTTTGTCTTCTTTCAAAGATTTAGCAGTCAAAAAGATGATGGGGATTTCCACATTGTATTTGCGAATGGTCTCAGCCAGCTTAAAGCCATCTAATTCGGGGAGCATTACATCCAGAATACAAATATCAAAAGTATCATTATTAAATATTTCCAATGCTGTACGACCATTATCACAACAAACTACTTCGAATCCTTTCATTTCAAGATTATCAGTAGTCACAAAACTCAAGCTTTCATCATCTTCTACGTATAGGATTTTGGCTTTTTTCATATTTAATCTAATTACAATTTATGCTTTATTAAACGTAATACCTACCTGAGTACCCAGACCAGGATCACTATCAATTTTTATTTTCCAATGGTGTGCATCACAAATTTTCTTCACATAGAATATCCCAAGGCCAAAGCCTTTTACATTATGTACGTTGCCTGTTGGAATTCTATAAAACTTTTCAAAGACCTTCCCAAGGTGTTCTTTTTCTATACCAATTCCATTATCCTTTATATAAAGGGTAAGCTGATTAGCATTTTCTGACAACATCGATACACTTATTTTCAAGTTCTCTTTGCTGTACTTCACAGCATTATCCAAAATAGAATACAACACATTTGTGAGATGTAATTTATCAGCTCTTATATAAAAGGGTTCTACGGCTAAGTCCAACTTAAGTTCACCTCCTTTCTTTTCTATACTCAATTGATTGCTGGCACAATCTACTTCT
>JBCBCD010000882.1:0-3380 GCA_038530915.1 Bacteroidota bacterium | reverse complement strand
CCTAAAAGCTTCTTTTCTTCGAGTAGAGCTGTCATTTGTAACTTCAAACCAGGTATCTTTTTCCACTCTACCCCAAGTGTCACTACTATCATTGTTTTGATCCTTAAAGTATAGATAATTAGGTGCAGAGGATTGATAAACCATTATGGAGTCTGAATATTCTTCATGAAATTGAAAGTAATGATCTCCACTTACATTCATCAATTGAATGACCGAGTCTGTTTGGTTTTTATTAGAAGGAATCAACCTTAAGATTTGAGCGTTATTTGTTTGAGCTCCCTGCCCCAGACAATCGACATTTTTATGGCTTGTGTATTTTCCATGTAAGGTCAAATCTCCTACCTTGAGTACTTTGTAATTGTTTAAATCAGCTTTTTCCCAAACGGTTTCTCTTTCAAAACGCTGAGCGAAACCGCTTACAGAACGTATTCTGTCTTTGTCTTTTATAGCAAACGCATGGCCAACAATTCCAAGGAACCCGAATTTTGTTAAGATCCGCCGCATCTGAAGTGGATTTCTTCCCTGATTTTGTAGTACAGGCTATGGATTTTGAAAAGGAAGTAACTTATAAGACCCATCATGAAGATCGTGTAGGCACCTATGCAAGTGTATATATGGGAATAGTGAAATAACTATTAAAACAATAAAAACATGAGCGATTCGAATTCCTCTTTGGTCAAAACGGCTAATGAGAAGGAGCAAAATCAAAACATACAAAACTATTATAAGTGGCAATCAAAGATTTATGATGCTACACGTTGGACTTTTCTTTTTGGCAGGAAAAAACTAGTTAAGGTATTACCCTTTGAAAAAGATGCTAAAATTGACATTCTTGAGATCGGGTGTGGTACCGGTTATAATTTGAAAAGATTGGCAAAAGCTTATCCCAATGCTTCATTGACCGGTTTAGATGTTTCGGAAGATATGATCACGCTTTCTAAAAAGCAGTGTTCTAATTTTTCTGATCGCATTGATTTCCTACAACAACCTTATGGCCCAGGACAAAATCAGGTAGGTAAAAAATATGATGCCATCCTTTTTCCTTACTCTCTAACCATGATCAATCCACATTGGAAATCTTTAATTGAACATGCGCCCAACGATTTGAAGGATGGAGGTGTTGTGGGAGTAGCAGATTTTCATGATTCTAACTTTATGTGGTTTAAAAAACACATGTCGAATCATCATGTACGCATGGATAGCCACCTGGTACCGGTATTGGAAGAGCACTTCGATACCATTCGATCAGAAGTAAAATCTGCTTATGGTGGCGTTTGGCATTATGTGTTGCATATAGGAAAGAAAAGGAAATAGTTTTTGGTTGTTGGTTTTTAGTTGTTGAAGCAGAAAAAGTTCTGCTTTACCTTTTTAAGCCAGCAACCAGCAACTAAAAACCAACAACTAAAACATGGATAATAGTTTTACAAGAAACGAAAAACTAGCGCTTGCTTTTTTTGGAGTGCTCATTTTCATCTCTTACCTGTTTGATTTGAATGGCAATGATGTGTGGACCATGGTGGAGAGTTATTATGTGGAGGCTGTACGAGAAATGTGGGAACGCAACAACTTCATTGAAGTATATTACAATTATGAATTGAGGTTCAATAAGCCAATAATGACATATTGGTTGGTGTTGGCTTCCAGTGCGGTATTTGGCATCAGCGAGTTTGCTGCACGCCTACCCATTGCTTTAGCCGGATTAGGTGCCATCGCGCTTACTTATGGTATTGGTAATATGCTTGATGGAAAAAGATATGGAGTTATTGCTGCAATGGTAATGGCATTTAGCTTACAATTTTTGATCAATACCAGATCAGCAGTTCCAGCAGTCCCACTGACCTTTTTCTTTACTTTGACGATGTACTTTTTTGTCAAAGCGTATCATCAAAACAAACCGAATTATTACTACCTGTCTTACATTGCTTTAGGTTTAACCATACTCACAAAAGGATTTCCTTATTTGATTGTTATAGGTGGTATTATTATCATTTTCATTTTCATCAATTCCAAGTATAAGTTTGGACCTTTCTTCAAAAAGATATTGGGTTTAAAAATGCATATAGGAATTCCTATTGCAGCTCTTATTGGAATGAGCTGGTTGGCTTATATGTATTTTTTGCACAAAGAGGCAGTTACAGAAGTAGTTGCTTTTGAAACTGTAGAAAGAGCCTTTACCCGTGAAGATGGAGGATTCAAACCCTTCTTTTATTTAGAGGCCAACTCATGGGGTTTCCTCCCCTACTCTTTGGCGTTTTATATCGGCTTAATTTATTTATTTGCCAATAGATTCAGAGATTTTGATAGAAGTGTGAGCTTACAATTGGGGTTTGCATGGTTCATCACAATGTTGATCATTTTTACTACAGCCAGAGGTAAGATTCCAACCTATTTCATACAATGTCATCCAGGGATGTCACTCTTTACAGCCTATTTTGTGGTAGAGTTATTTGACAAAACCAAATGGCGAAATGTATTTAAAGGCTCCTATTGGTTGACCGGAGTTGTATTGTCAGTGGGGGGAGTCTTATTGCTCACCCAGTTCCCTTCCAATCCATTTTTGTATGCTTTGCCTGTTATACCATGGGCAGCCTTAGCCTTGGGATATTGGAAAAACATTAGTTTGTTGAAAGTGAATAGTTTACCTTTTAGCACCTTAGCTATTACTTATATTCTATTCTTGATGGTAGTGGTTCCTTTCATGGAAAATGGTTATAGAAACCACGATTTAATTGGTAACGCTATATTGGAGCAAGTGCCAGATAAAGAAATCCCACTCCTGGCAGAAGACTACTTCACCTGGAACTTACCTTACTATGCACAAAGACGTACCATTGAAGAATATCCCAAAGAACAGATCTTGGAATATTCAAAAAACTATGATGTCTTGGCTTTAGTGAGAAAAGAAAATCTGGAATTTTATGGCAATCCCAAAATCATTTGGGAAGGACTGGTCTACACAGGCTCTGAAACTCAAGTTTTTAACTTCGTATCAGATATGGTTAAGCAAAGTAAAGGAGAGAAAACGAAGTTTAAGGATTTTTGTGTGATCTATATTCCTAAAAGAGGATAAATATTCTTTTGATCCTTTGATTTTATGATGCTGTGATATTATAATACAATACCATAGCATCATAAGATCACAACATCATAAGATGAAACCTATGAAATTGTAATTCCCTCCATTTTTAAACATTCCTCTTTTAGGCCAAAAAGCGCTTTTATCTATCTTTATTTGAAATTTTCAATTGATAGAAAAAACTGCTATCATTTTCTACTTATTAACATTAGTTGATTTCTATTAAATTTTTAATCTGACATGGCAAAATTGAATTTTGGCGGAGTTGAAGAAAATGTAGTAACTCGTGAAGAGTTTCCATTAG
>JBCBCD010000881.1:0-3380 GCA_038530915.1 Bacteroidota bacterium | reverse complement strand
GGCCCGGCATGGATGTGGTCATATTTAATATTGGTTATTCCCTTAGGAATTTGGTTGGGATATCTAAAGAGCGGTCGATTGTAATACAATCAACCGCTTACCTAAAAAGCAAACTCTAATTGAGTTATTCTTAAAAGACGACTTTGCATGGCTGATCGCCCTGTAAATATTTTACTTTTTTACTTATCATTGAATTATGTAATAGTATTGCAAACCATAAGATACTATCTGGCACAATGCTAGATTGTAAAAAATGTGCAGTAATATGAAAAATACCAATAATATTACCTGTTCTTGACATTCATAAGTAAGAGAGCAATGTTAAATATTTGTGAGCATAGCGTTTTTGTTCTAATCAAGACGCGAAGGACGCAGATAGCCTTAGCTATCTAAGGATTTGAGCAACGCAGAGTAGGACAAAATAAGCAGCTCAGAAAACATAGATAATACTGCTCTCTTACTTAAGATCATGGATCTTTTTAATTTATAACGAAAAGCAAAACAAGCAAGAATGACCAACTACGTACATGGCTATTCGGATAAGGAAGCTACTCGACTAAATGACCAGGCAGACTCACTCTCTCAACTTATACACCATGACTCCATTTGGGAAGGAGGTGCACTCATACTAGAGGCTGGCTGTGGAGTAGGAGCACAGACTAAAACAGTTGCACTACAAAATCCTCAAAGTAAGTTCATATCTATTGATATTTCTCCTGATTCAGTGAAAGAAGCACAGGAGTTGATCACTTCTAAAGGAATTACGAATGTTCACTTTCAGGTAGCTGATATATTTGATCTACCTTTTCAAGATGAATATTTTGATCACATTTTTCTTTGTTTTGTACTGGAGCATTTACCAAACCCACAAGAAGCACTTGAAAAACTAAAAACTAAACTAAAAACTGGCGGTAGTATCACCTTAATAGAAGGAGAACATGGCTCTACTTATTTTCATCCTGATAGTGGTTTTGCCAATAAGGTCATCCAGTGTCAAGTAGAACTTCAACGTAGGAATGGGGGAGATGCAGATATTGGAAGAAAGCTCTATCCTATTTTGGAAAAGGCAGGCTTTCATTCTATTGCAGTTTCTCCACGTCAGGTATATGTAGATGATTCTAACCCTGCTTGGGTAGAAGGATTTACCAGAAATACATTTACTGCTATGATAGAAGGAGTTAGAGAAGATGCCATTTCCAATGGGTTGATAGATGCAGCTACTTTCGATAAGGGTATTCACGATCTGTACAGGACTGCTGAAGGGGGAGGCACTTTTTGTTATACCTTTTTCAAAGGAATGGGAATAAAAAAATAGAACCATTAAGTCCTTTTAAACTCTTTGACTGTCTAGAAAAATGACCTATTTCTTTCAAATTTCATAACTTAATAAAAAACCAAAGTTATGAATATTGAAGAATTTGTAGAATACGGCACAGAAATGGAATCGGCATTTCTGAAAAATGATTTAGTATCAGCTAAAAAATCAGCCTTTCAATACCTGGAAATGGCTCAATCCTTTAAAGACAATTGGAATTATGGGAATGCTATTCATAAGGCTAATATCATGCTAGGTAAAATAGCTTTAAAGGAAAACCAAATCGAACTAGCCAAACAGTATCTAATCAAAGCCGGAAAAACACCGGGCTCACCTCAACTGAATTCCTTTGGTCCCAACCTATCTTTAGCAAAAGAACTTTTGGAGCATGGAGAAAGAAAAGCAGTAATCGAATTCATCAAGCAAAGTAAAAAGTATTGGAAGTGGTTCTTTTCCTGGCAGAAGACCAGAAAATTTATAAAAGCTATAGTATAAGGAAGGACACCCCACTTTGTGTCTAATCTTTAGCATTAATCAACTGAATTTGGAATGAAAGTAATAGAATCCACTGATTTTTACCTTAGGGTCGTTAAGTTTGATTTTAGACACCCTGATCCTGAAGTGAACTTATCTTTCAGAATAGTTCCCGTTTTTCATATCGGTTCGGAGAAATTCTATCGGAATATTTTTAAATATCTTAAAGAATGCGATGAAGTACTTTATGAAGACTTGCAATTTAAAAGACTGATACTCATTACGTCACACTATCAAAAAGTAGCAAAAAGACTAAACTTGATAAGCCAGGACGTCTTGAATTTAAGAGAGCTAGACGTAAAGTTAACGCACGCCGACCTAACAAAAAAAGAAGCGAAAGAAGCCTGGAGAAACACCAGTATTATTGAAAAAATTAAATTTTTAATCATTGAACCCCTAATTTTTAGAATTCAAACCAGGAACCTGACCAGAAGAAAACTGGCCAAACATTTTTCTACAGCTAATCAAGAACTTTTACTGGCGTATGGTCCTCGCTTTGATAAACCTAGATCTTCAGAGAATTTCATTTGGAATGAAAGAGAAAAAAAAGTTTTTGAAGTCATCAAGCATTCTTTTAGCATTGAAAAAAATATTCAGAAAAGAATTGGAATTATTTACGGGGCTGGTCATATGAAAAGAATAGCCAGGTTTTTAATTGATAAATTAGACTGTGTTCCGACGAATGCTGAATTCATAGAAGTCTATCCATTGTGGGAAGAATAAATTGATGAAAATTTGAAATATGATAAATGAGTTTATTGATAATAACCGTGTTTTAAGTACTGCTATTGGAATTATAGTTGTTTTATGTGGTGTGGCTTTGGCTTACTTTACAAACGATGCAGAACCCTGGGGAACCATTGGTGGAGTGGCAGCTGCATTTGGCTTGCTTTTTGGCGTTTATGCAGCAACTAAGAAAAGAGAATAATAAAATTGAGATGTAACAATAACCAATCATCATCGTCTTCACGAAAATGATTATTAATCCTTTTAAGGATGTTACACTCAATTTATGTAAAATGAAAAAATGGGAATGTGCCTTACTAATCTTTATGCTTGCTTTTATGTCTTGTAACACTACAAATGAATCTGAAATTCAAAGAATTGATGGATCAACCATCAGCGAAAAAAAGTTGGATGAAACCATCAAGAAACTGATTGATGAAGCTGATGTAACAGGTCTGGCAGTTACTATTTTCAATGATAAGGAGATGACGTATCAAAAGGCATTTGGTTATGCAAATATGGAAACAAAAGAAGCACTTGATCTTGATCACATCTTTTATGGTGCCTCATTAAGTAAGTCCGTTTTTGCTTATCTGGTTGCTCACTTGGTGGATGAAAATAAAATTGTGTTGGATGAACCTTTGTCCTCTTATTTTGATGTTGACTTGCCGGATATTCCAACTGAGAAAGAATTTAGACACTTACGAGATCTAAAAGGAGATAAAAGATATGAGCAATTTACAACTCGCATGTGCCTGTCTCACTCTACCGGATTGCCTAATTGGCGATGGATCAACAATCCGGA
>JBCBCD010000880.1:0-3381 GCA_038530915.1 Bacteroidota bacterium | reverse complement strand
CTTCTATACTCAATTTGTCGCATTTAGAAAGCAAGAGGAATACGAGAGTGGTAGGTATCTTAGGGTATGATGTTTTTAAAGATTATGAAATATTTTTAGATTATCCTTTCAGGCAGTTGGTGTTAAGTAAACTAGATCGAAAAGGGGAGCGATTGGATGCAGATGCATATGGTGAAATACCGATAGATAGTATTGACTTTAAAATGGCGCGTCATGGTATACTTATAGAAGCTCAGGTGCAAGGTATTCCCATGCGATTTAACCTGGATAGCGGGGCAGAACTGAATCTATTGGACAGGAAGGTAAATAGAAAAGTATTAGATAATTTTAAGATATTAAAGCGCGTTGTTTTAATGGGTGCGGGGAACCGAGAAATAGAAACACTTGCCGGTATTCTGAGTGGCGTAAAATGCGGCAAGCAGCCGGCTGGCAGCATGCGTACCCTCTTAGCCAGTATGGATGATTTAAATCGCACCTTTGGGACTCGGCTTGATGGAGTGATGGGCTTCGAGTTTTTACGGCCCCGAAGAACGCTGATCAATTATAAGAAAAAGAAGCTTTATTTCTTTGATATGGTAAAACCGTAGTTAGTGGATGAGTTTATAAGTTGATGAGGTTAGGAGTTAGTTATAACCTTAGACACTTATAAACTCATAAACTGAACTCGACTTTTTTTGATAAAAAAATATTGAGTACAGAGAGTTTTAATCTCTGAGTAAATATAAACAGATGAGATACTTATTAATATTTTGCATGATATGTTGTTTGTCTTCACTGAATGCTCAAGACAAATTGGCTACTTACTACTTCGAGGGAAATGAAGTAGTCTTCCAGTTTGATAGTAGGTGGTATGATACAGCCAGCAAAGATGGCACCAATAAAAAATTGGATTTCAATGACCTGGATATACAGTCGGTTATCGTATCAGGTCAATTCAACGATTGGACACGTAGAGACTGGGTAATGAAGCGGGTTGGACCATTTACTTACCAGCTAAGGAAAAAGATAGCGGACTTCAATGATGAATTTACCTGGGATTTCAAGTTCCTCATCAATGGGAAATATTGGGCGGAACCTGATAAGCGATTTGATAATAAAGTCATTGCAGAAGACATTTGGAACGAAGTATACAACTTACGACTCTATAATGTCAATCCGGATGATAATGGAAACGTTACTTTCTATCTGGAAGGATACGAAGATGCAGAGAAAGTAATTTTAGCTGGTGATTTTAACGGCTGGAATGAAGAGTTTCTACAAATGGATAAAATACCCGGTGGTTGGAGAATGACCATTGATTTAACTCCGGATCACTATCAATACAAATTTATAGTAGATGGAGAGTGGATGCACGATCCTGCCAACGATAAAAATATAATGAATGAGCATGGTACTTTAAATTCCGTTTTAGCAGTAACGGAGGATGTATACTTCAATTTAGAAGGGTATTTGGATGCGGATGAGGTTATCCTTGCTGGTTCTTTCAATGACTGGGATGAGAAAGAAATTAAAATGGTTCGCACTGAAAATGGCTGGGAAAAAATCATGCCATTAGTAGGAGGCAAACACAGCTACAAATTCATCATTGATGGAAATTGGATTACAGATCCGGGCAATCCTTATGAGGAATACGATGGATTTGGGAACATCAATTCGATTTTGATTGTGCAAGATTAGTTGAGGGAGAAGGTTTAAAAGTTTAAGGATGTAAAGGTTTAATACACTGTGAAAAAAGTTTGTTGAGTTTTTGAATCACCAGATTTTAAGCCCAGACGAGGCGCAGCACAGTAGCGATTTATATCGGTACGAGCATGTGTACTAGCACGGAAATTATATCTTTATTTACATGTATTGTGGAACTTGGAAAAAGTGAGTGCCGGAATACGGTGGTTTGAGAACACAGTCAAGCTATTTTTTGATAAGGACTTTGAAGATATAGCTGGCTATGTGGAACTTTTTTCTGCATAGCAAGATGTTGGGCATAAGCCCGTAAAAAAGCGATAAGTAAATTTCATCAAAAAAGGATTTCATAGACTATTGATAAAGATCAAAAGAATCTGTAATTTTGTAATTACGAAGTGATTACAATACTAAAGTTATGGAAATACCAATCATTCAAATTGGAAATTCAAGAGGAATTAGGCTGGCCAAGACCATACTCGAGAGATATCAGATCACCGATAAGGTAGAGTTGATCTTCAAGGAGGGGTATTTGATTCTCAAGCCGGCCCATCATCCACGAGTGGGATGGGAAGCAGCTTTTGAAGAGATGCATGAAAGAGGAGATGATGAATTGCTGATAGACGATATCTTCGAGGACGAACGACTGGAGGAATGAAGAAACGATTAATTCAGTATCAGGTAGTGATCGTCAATCTGGATCCGACCCTGGGCAAAGAAATTAGGAAAACTCGCCCTTGTGTGATCATTTCACCAGATGAGATGAATCGGCCTTTGCAAACCGTGATTATAGCGCCAATCACATCCAAATCGAAGGAATACCCAACCAGGGTTAAGATCAATTTTCAAGGCAATAAGAATTGGGTAGTGATCGATCAAATTCGGACGATCGATAAAAGGAGGATCACTAAATCTTTAAATAAGCTTTCGGAAAATGAAATAGAGCTGATCAAAAATGTGATCAAAGAAACCTTGGTAGATTAAAAAAAGGGCCAATGCCCAACACCCCTAGCCGCCCAGCCTCCGCATGGCTTCGGCCGATCGACTAGGGTAACGTTGGTGGTCATTTCAGGAGTGAAAAGATCTACCCTCTTTTTTCCTTCATCTTCTTCTGCATCTCTTTTTGTTTTTTCAAGTAGACATCATACTGTTCTTCTGAAAGTACTTCTTTCATTTCCTTGTTTCTGTCTTTTCTAATAGATTTTACCTTTTTGTACATCGACATTTTACTACCTCCTTCCTGTTTTACAGTTAGCATTTGCTTGGCATATTTTTTTGTAATGGCCGCAAATTCAGTCTTCTGTTCTTCTGAAAGGTTTAGGACTTCATTGAATTCTTCTAAATTTTGAGCCATTTCTTCTTTCTGCTCATCGGTTAATTCCATTTCTTGTGATTGAGCAGAAGTAATATTGGTTCCCAGGAAAAAAATGGCAAAGAAAATTGATAAGACTTTGAATGATTTCATGATAAACGTTTTGATGGGTTAATTTCTTTCTTTTTACAGGTTCAAAATTAGGAGTATTTGGTATGCAATGAAACTACTGCCTTAGCAAATTGAACATAATGGAATGTGAATTGAACAGGAGGAGTGGCCAAAGGAATTCATGCTTACTAAGCCTTTTCCTTCCTATTTATTTTTCGCATGAAAAGGATGGACAGGACGTGTCAGTCAGTATTTTCCCCCTACACCCTACACCCTAC
>JBCBCD010000879.1:0-3382 GCA_038530915.1 Bacteroidota bacterium | reverse complement strand
ACCAGAAAACAGACGTCAATACAATGTTGTGCTAACTGATTTAGGCTCAAAATTTATAAACAAACATATGGATATAGTAAAAGAAATGAGGACAAAAAGCATAGAAGGATTTTCACAGGAAGAGCTCCTACAATTGACTGATATGCTTGCCAGAATACGCCAAAATTTGAAATGATATTTTTTTAACCTAATAATTGATATATCAACAATTGATTAGTCATCTAATTCATTAAATACTATTATTATGAAGACCACAATCTCAATTGGATTTTTCCTTGCACTTTTTTCAACGATGTCATTTGCTCAAAAAGCTGAAATAATGGCAGTGAAAAAAACCATTACTACATTTTCAAAAGCCGGAGATAATAATGACGCGACTGCATTAGCTTCCGTTTTAGACAACAACTACAGAGTTATTATGAATAGACTTTTTGGTAGTAAAGAAGTCAGCATAATGCCAAGAGAAGTATATCTAGAAAAGATACGCACTAAGGAGTTTGGCGGAGACAGCAGAAAGGTAAGTTTTGAAAGTGTGCTGATCAATGGGAATACAGCAACCGCGAAAGTCAACTTCAAAGGCCAAAAGTTGAGTATGCACTCATTGATTACTTTGGTACAAGATGAAGAAGGAGACTGGAAGTTGATCAGTGATGTACCTGTTGTATTGTAAAAAGTGTAAAAGAACTTAAAATCAGTGTTTTTAACATGAGTTATCCCGAATTTTGTAATAAATTCCATTTGTCTAAGGACGATTCGACAGCCTCCGAAGGAGTAGTGATTAGACTTTAGACAAAATTCCGGATAACTCATGTCTATTTTTGAAGAAAAATCAGATGAATACAATTCTTATTAGCCCTACTCCTGACATTAATGAAAGCAGGAATTTTTATCAGAAATTAGGATTTACTACTATAGGTGATCCCACCTTAAATCTTTTTTCAGATGGTAAAGTTGTTATTGAAGTTAATACAGACAGATTCATCCGGGCCGGGATAAAGTTATATCAGGAGAGTTGGGAAAAAGAAGTTAAACTTCTTCAATCACTCACTACTGTTATACTATCCGATGGAGGCTACTTATTAAGCGACGTCAATGGAACATGGATTTACCTAATCAATGGGCATTCTCCCATACAGGAAATCGATCCTACTATTACTCCTTCTATTCTGGGGAAATTTGCCGGCTTAAGTCTTGAGAGTATTGCTTTTGAGCAATCAATAAAAATATGGGAAAGTCTAAATTTTAAAATCGGGCAAGGAAGTAAAGAATCAGGTTGGATTACTTTAGAAAATCGCGATAAAATGTCGATTTCGATAATGAATCCCATGAGTTGTCCTCATTTATTTTTTAATCCTTCCCTTACTTACTTCAATGGAGGGAATAATTTAGAAAATATTGCCAAGATTAGAAAACAAGGAATCTCTATCACTGAAGAAATCACCATTTTCAATAAAGAAGGAATCGTAGACAATGTGATTGTAAGAGATCCAGGTGGATACGGTTTCTTTGTCTTTAATGATTAAAATTATGATGAGAAGCATTTTAGTGTTCTACTTTTTTACATGCTGGATTGGATGGGTTTGTGCACAAAAAACACCTACTCTTTGGACTGCTAATTGGAGTCACGATGGGCAATACATTGCAGTAGGTGGTGGAGATTTTGTATTAAAAATTATTGACGGAATCTCCTTTGAAGTGATAGATACTTTTCAGCTTCATCATAATATTGAGCGGGTTCGTTGGCATCCAAAACGAAACTTATTAGCTATAACAATAAGTGGTCCAACAGCCAAACCAATGATCCTTGATCCAGAAAGTAGAAAAAAGATTTTTCTGGATGACCTTCCCGACCTGGGTGGTAGAGCAATAGCCTGGAACCATACCGGCGAGTACATAGCTGTAGCTGATTATGAAGAAAAAATTTCCGTATGGGACATCAATGGTAAATTAATACAGTTCATGTCAGGTCATACAACTAAAAGCCATGTAGCTGTTGATTGGCATCCTAAAAAGAATGAATTCATCGCTTTAAGTGATCCGGTCACTAAACACAATATTAAAGGAGAATTACTTGATTCGGCCAGGCATAGAAAGGACCCTGTCCTTATGCTCTGTGTTCAATGGCATCCTTCCGGAAAATTCTTTGTAATAGGTGATTATGGTACACCCTCGGATACTAAACTTCCGGCTCTCCTACAATTCTGGTCTCCAGATTTAGAAAAAATAAAAGAAATAGAAATCAGTAAAGCAGCATACAGAAACGTTAGCTGGAATAAAAAAGGAAATAGGCTAGCTACAGCAAGTGATGTGTTAAGAATATGGTCCAAAAAAGGCAAGTTACTGGCAGAAGGTCCAAGAAACGATAATTTGTGGGGCGTTGATTGGAGTCCAAATGGTAAATACATCATTACATCCAGTGAAGAAGGACATATTAGGCTTTGGAATAATAAAGCGGAATTGATCAAAGAAATCGAATATTAGTTTTTGGTTGTTGGTTTTTGCAGAACTAGCAAGAACCAACAACTATTACTGATTATTGGCAACCGGGGCTACAGCCATCCATTGCTGAGTCCCATTGCCATATGGATAGGGTTTCATATTTTTTCCAAATGGTTCTCTCTTATGATAATTGGTGATGTTTATGCCTCGTTTTGGATTTCGTCCATGGAATAGTTGATAGCCGGTTACTACACCGTTTTTATCTTTTTCCACTTCTGTAATTATTCCTACATGATTGACCAAAGACTGCATATTCTTTGTTGTTATGTTTAGTTTTCCGCCTCTGCCACTATAGGTATAAAACATGACTGCACCTGCTTGAAGTAAAGTATCACTTGCAATAGGATCTTTGATAAGGATCAGTTGATCAATGTCGTGATAATATTTTACCAAATCACGGGTAGATCTTCCTACACCGAATGTAGGGAAAGGCTCTTCAGGACAAAATGAATTGAGGTACCGGTTCATGCGTATGAAAGTACCTGAACAATCATTAGCAGTAGATTGATCATATTTTAGGTTTAGAGCAGTTACAGAATCTGCATAGTGCCTAATCTTTGGTAACAGATCCACGACTTGATTGCCACACTGTAAGGCTGTTCCATAACCTAAAGCAATAATCTTGGCAGGTTTACTGAAATCAATCTTTGATAAAGAATCATCTTCCTTATTCGTTTTATTATTTCCTCTTTTAGCTTCAGTTATTGTAGCTGTGGTTTCGTTATTATTATCATCTGTTTTAGATTCCGTCTTGCGAGAAAAAAATAACCATAGACAGAATAAGCCCAATAGTACAATTAGAAAATTACTTGTTTTCATTTCATAGATTTTCTTGCAGTAAGATATCAAGAAAGAGTTATACTACTTCATAAATAAACAAATA
>JBCBCD010000878.1:521-3388 GCA_038530915.1 Bacteroidota bacterium | reverse complement strand
CCGGAATAGTACGCTCTTTTAGCACTTTCCTGAAGCATATAGTCGTTGATCCATGACTCTGCTACCCCCCAGCGAACCAGGTCGTAAAAATGATGTCCTTCATTGTGCAATTCTAATCTTCTTTCAAAGCGCAATGCTTTTCTGGCTAAATCTGCTGAAACATTTGTTGGGTAGATGCCTATTTGGTAATTAGCTGCATCGATAGAATTGTCAATAAAGTCTTTCACATAAGGTGAATTCATAGCACGCATGCGGATCTCATTGATGATGTTCATACCTGTAGCGATATCTCCTAATTCGATAGAAGCTTCCGCTTTCCAAAGCATCACATCACTTAATTTGATCAATGGCTGATCAAGTGCTCCCTTTGCCCAAGGGAACCCTCCTGAGGATCTCAAATCAGAATTAGGATCTATCTGGTTTTTCTTTCTCAAATACAAACCATAAGTAGGAACATCACGGCTCCAATTGTCTTGTTGTGCCAATGCTTCCCAGGTTTTCCATTTCATTCCCGGACGACCTATGGAATGATCTAACCTGGGATCAACTGCTGTAGAAACATCTCTGGGATCAAGATCAGAATCATTATAAGAATCCAACAAAGGCAATCCGTTATCGTCTACTTTAAAGGCGTTTACAATATTCTGTGTAGGTTTGTGAAAATCATCCCCATTTAAATATGGATGGTTAACATCATCTGCTGGTGAATCAGGAGAATTCAATAAATCTCCAAAATTGAGGTTACCAAATTCTGATCCATCATTGATAGAATATTGAATCGCAAAAACGTTTTCTGAATTGGCATAGCCAGGCTCAGAATACAATCTTTCTAAATCATCTGCTAATTGATAGTTGCCTGCCATAACAACATCTGCATTAGCAATTACTTCATTCCATTGTCCCTGGAATAATTTTGCCTTTGTCAAGTAGGCATGAGCTACCAGCTTGTTTGCCCTACCAAGATCTGCTTGTGATTCAGGTAAAACAGCAATAGCGGCATTTAAATCCTCTTCAATTTTCCCCCAAAGGAAATTGGTATCAAATGAATTTGGAACAGTCGCAGTTTCATCCAAAGGTAAAGTATCATCGATATAGGCGAAAGAACCAAAGTTTTTCATCAACTCGAAGTAGAAATGAGCTCTAAGGACTCTCAATTCACCAATTCTAATGTCTTTATTGGCAAAATCAGAGGTATTGTTCAATGCTCTAATGGCATCGTTCACTCGAAATATTCCGAAATAAATGGCTCTCCACAGATTGTATACATTCTCTGATGAAGGGAATACTTGATGTATTTCCAAGGCATGCATGCCTCCACCCGGGTTATCACCTACACCACCACCGCCTTTGTAAGCATCACCACTTCTTATATCTGAGAAGGCCCAGTTACTTGGTGCATGGTCAAAAGGCCATAAGTCTCTAAATTCTCCTGTATTGTAACGATAATCAAGACCACTGTAAGCATTTACTATCAATTGCTCTAAATCAAGATTATCTTCAGAAATAACGTTCTCCGGTTGGACATCCAAAAACTCATCCGAACAAGAACTCATTATTCCCAAGCCTAGTATTAACACCAAATGGATACTTAGCTTTTTCATATGTGAATTAAGTTTTATTTAAAATTGAAAATTAAGACCAAAACTAAATGACTTCGTGTGCGGATACGTTCCCAATCCTGCTATACCGATACCTGTTCTACTTAAGCCGGGTACTTCATAATCAAATCCAGTGAATGAAGTGATGTTGAGTAGGTTTTCTGCTTGTAAGAAAATACGGCCACTCTTCATTCCTAACTTATCCAATAGTCCAGGTCTGAAGTTGTATCCAAGATTTATCGATCTCAATCTGAAGAAAGATCCATCTTCAATGAAGTAAGTCGATGCTCGAAGTTGGTTGTTGACATCAGCAGTACTAAGAGCAGGAATCAAAGAATTGGCATTGTCAGCAGCCCATGCATCCAAGGTATTTAGTCCGTGATTAAACCCAAAGTAAGGGAAGTCCAACAGCTCTCTTTGTGTGTTGTACATATCATTGCCATATCGTCCATCAAAGAATACATTTAAACTCCAAGCTTTGTAATCCACATTGAAACCAATACCATAGATAAAGTCCGGATGAGGATTACCTATGATCGTTCTATCTTCTTGATCAATCAAACCATCTCCGTTCAAATCTCTGTATCTGATATTACCAAGTCCTTTTCCTGCTTGCTCAGCATGGACAGCCACTTCTTCTGGTGTTCTGAAAATACCATCTGCAATAAAGCCAAAGTAAGATCCGATAGGATTACCCACTCCTGTAAAGGATACTCCTTCTAAGATGAAATCTTCCGAATCATTCAAGTTTGTCACTTCATTTTCATATGCGGAGAAAACAAAATTCACACCCCAGTTGAAGTCACCCGAGTTATTAGAGTTATAACCTAAAGAAAGATCTATACCACGGTTGGTCATGTCACCGGCATTGAAGAAAAGAGTTCTACCCGCTTCACCCAATACAGAAGGCTGAACAGTCTGAAGCAATAAATCAGAAGTTTCCTTTTCATAAATATCCACAGTAAAATTGATTCGGTAGTTGAATAAGGCTACATCTAAACCCAAGTTGGTTTGAAAAGACTGCTCCCATTTCAAATCCGGATTTCCTACTTGTGTAGCGGATACACCTGCACCAATTGGTCCAGTACCACCACCATTCAAATCGTAATTACTAAATTCCTGAGTGATGTTGTAGAACGAGTACTGTGCATACTCTAAGATATCAGCATTACCATTTCCACCCCATGAAGCTCTTAACTTCAAGTCATCGATAGCATTGATCTTAGCTAAAAATGGCTCATTACTAATCGTCCAGCCAGCAGAAACAGT
>JBCBCD010000878.1:0-511 GCA_038530915.1 Bacteroidota bacterium | reverse complement strand
GTAGCATAGCGATTGTTTCTACCAAAGCGAGAAGAACCATCACGCCTAATACTTGCAGCCAGATAGTATTTGTCTTTAAAATCATAAGCTACTTTGGCAAATAAAGAAGATCTTCTACTATCTGCACCAATGCCATAAGCATCTAAGATGGTATTGTCAGCCAGAATAGTATATTGCTCAACATTCTCATAATCTACATCTGTACCTAGTGGAACTTCAATTCTATGGAATGTATTGGATTGGTCCCTTTGGAATGCTTCCTGTCCTACAAAAGCATCAATGGAATGTGGTCCAATTTCTCTTTTATAAGTAAGTAAGTTGGTCCAGATCAAAGTCTCAGAGTTATTTCTGTTTCTTGCAAATCTTGCAAACTCTTCACCATTGATCAAGATGCGGTTACCGAGCAAACTACCATTCTGATTGAAGAAGCCTGTTTTCTCATCAAACTCAAAATCATTGATATCAAAGTTCAATTTTGTATTGAAAGACAGGTGATCGGTAATTTTTAGAT
>JBCBCD010000877.1:0-3399 GCA_038530915.1 Bacteroidota bacterium | reverse complement strand
AAGTCTTCTAATTCGATTGACGGGTGGGATTCCATGCTGTCTATTCTACAAATGCCCAATGGTGTACCTGTTGCAACAGTTGCTGTTAATGCAGCAAAAAATGCTGGTATACTTGCAGGACAAATATTGGGTGCACAAGATGCTGAAGTAAGAGAAAGGATACTTGACTACAAACAACAACTTGCTGAAAGTGTGAAGGTGAAGTATGAGAAGTTGGAGCAAATAGGATATGAGAAGTATAAAAAATAGTTATTGGTTGTTGGTTTTTAGTTTTTGACGCAGAATAAATTCTGCTTAACTTCTAAGTGAACAACTAAATACCGTGTAACATAAATTTCTCAAAATTTTGAATTCATCTTTTTACCCTATATTTCGTTGCATGCTCGTACCAATATGAATTGCTACTGCGCTGCGCCTCATCTAGGCTAAAAATCTGATCGTTCAAAATACTAATTAACTTTTGTTACACGGTACTAAAAACCAACAACCAGCAACTACTTTATTCTAGTTTCAAGTCAAACTCTACCCTTCTGTTTAATCTTCTACCTTGAGAGGTACGGTTGCTGGCAATAGGTTTGGCTTCACCCATGCCTTCATAATTCAAACGAGAAGGTGTAATGCCTTTTGAAACGATGTATTGATAACAAGACTTTGCACGTTCTTCTGAAAGAACCTTGTTTGTTTCATCATCACCAACACTATCTGTGTGGCCTATGATGGTCAGGTTATAACCAGGATACCTTTCCATGATGCCTACGATTTGATCCAATACACTGAAAGATTCTTGTTTCAATTCGGCACGACCTGTTTCAAATTGTACAGCTCTCATGGCAAAAGAAAGCAATTCTCTTTCTTCCTGTCCAATTTCAGGACAACCTTTATTGTTGATCAAACCAGCCTGATCAGGACAAACATCATCAGGATCTATGATACCATCACCATCTGTATCTGGGCAGCCACCAAATTCACCTGCTTGTGTAGGACATCGATCATCTTTGTCTGCAATACCATCACCATCTGTGTCCGGACAACCATTAGTTGCAGCAGTACCTGCAGCTTCAGGACATTCATCTATTTCATCATTTACACCATCGCCGTCAGTATCTCTGTCTGGACAGCCGTTTTTCTCTTCAGAACCAGCTTCTTCAGGACACTCATCTTCACCATCAGGTATACCATCACCATCTGTATCCGGACAGCCATCAAATTCTTTCAGTCCTTTCTCTTCAGGACATTTATCATCTTTATCAGCTACGCCATCACCATCTATATCTGGGCAACCTGCCGTTTCAGGTGTTCCAGCTTGTTCAGGACATTCATCCAGATTGTCAGGAACTTTATCCCCATCACTATCTGGACAACCTTTGAATTCAGCTAGACCTGGCTTATCAGGACACATATCCAAATCATTAGGTACGCCATCTTTGTCATCATCTTTTACACCCTTACCTATAGTATACATAAGACCAACACCTGCATGTAAACTATTTCTAAAATCTTCCATACCTAATCGGTATTCACCTTGAACATTTAAATAGGTATTAGGACCTACTTTATAATTAAACCCAAGGCCAACAGGAAACTGGATGACATTTTCATCAAGACTTCCTTCTGGAAGTAAAATACCACCACCTACGGCTGCATAAGGAATAAAATTGGATGAAGCAGGAGAAAAGTTATATACTCCTAAAATGTCTAAATTGACAAAATTCATATTATTCAGTTCATCCTTAAAATGAGCAACACCCAATTTTAAAGGGACCTGAAGTCCTATTTTGTCAGAAAAATTTCTTCGGTAAAAGAGTTCAACCCCATTAGTAATTCTGCGAGAGTCACCAACATTGTTGGCAATGCCATAATCAACGAATAATACTTTTGCACCTACAGAACTACCAGATCCGGCAGTTTGTGCATTGAGCTGAAAAGACATCAGCATTAAGATTACAACAAAGGTACATGCATAAAATAAGCGCTTCCAAGTCATAATACCTGAATAAGTTTTTGGGTTACAAAAAATCGGTTTATTGATGTAGAATATGGTGGGTAGTTAAGATAGATAGGTAATAAGGATCGCTCAAATTTAGTAAACTAGCGTTAAAATATAAAATTTTATTTAATATTTTGTTCGTTTTCTCAAAAAACCCTACCGTTCTCCAGTAAACAGTGCATCAACTTTTCCGCCACACCTCTCTCAGTCATTTTTGGTATGCATTTTGCTAATACATCCATTTTAAACGAAAGAAATGTAAAGACGTTTCAAATAATTTAGTTTTTCTTTATCAGAGGGGAAAGGGAACGCCTGACTTGGCCATTTACTTCATAGAAATGAGCTCATTTTCCTTTCATATCTCTTGAGGGGTAATATAAATTAAAGAAGCCCAAAAAAGCACTGCTTTTTTGGGCTTCTTTAATTTATACATAAACATGCTCTTAATCAAAAAGATTATCGTACTTGGAGTCAGATTTATTATTGGTGCGCTTTTGCGCTTCTGGCATGGTTCTGTCACTATCCAAATCCAAGATACTATCAGCAGATTCAGAACCAGAATTAAGTAAAAGCAGTGTTGATTTCTTTTCCCACTCTTCCAACATTTGCAGTCCTTTCTCCTCAAAAATACCATTTTGAAGGTCTACAGAATCCATGAAGTCAGCTGACATTTCCATAAATTCTTCCATCTCCCCTACTTTATTGGCTACATCTTCAGTGATAGATTCCATCGCAGCATCAAACATAGCACGCTTGTCCGGATCACCACTGATCACACTCATAGCAGATTTCATAGCAGAATGCGAAGCTCTAATGGCTTTACGCTCTTGCTCTTTCAACTTCACCTGATCCTTGGTATCTTCTAATAAGATCTCAGAGTTTTGGTGCATTTTATCCAGGATGCGTCTTAGAACATCCATCTTATTATATAATGACTGATACTTGGCGTTCGTTTCTTTCAAACGAGCTGCTTTGCGTGTAGACAACAACAATTGCTTTTCTTTATTGGCATCTCTTGCAGCTGAAGCCAACTGAAGATTTTGCTGTATTTCCTGATCATTTTTCTCCATTAAAGCCTGCAGTTGACGCATTTGACCACGGATAGCTCCAATTTGCTTGCGCATTTTAGCCAGGTTATCGGCCAAATCTTCCACATAAGATTTTAAAATTCCAATAGGATCGATTTGCACAAATAAACCTGTAATCCAACGCATCATACTTTTGTACATATACCAGACGAGGTTTCTAGCTCGGGGATCCAATACCACATATAGTAATGCACCAATCACCAACAACATCACGGTCAATGACAATACGCTTGATGCCCAACCTATTATTAGTTCGATATTTGAAAAAATCAAATAACCGGCTCCTGCTAATAAACCTATCATAAAAACGGCACCAGAAGGTAC
>JBCBCD010000876.1:2907-3402 GCA_038530915.1 Bacteroidota bacterium | reverse complement strand
AGTTGAAATGACAGATCCAAATCGATAAGTTATTCTTTGACCATTACTAAGATTAGAAATATCTTTTCTATTTACACTACAAAGATAAATCTATTCTGTTGCGAACTCAATAGGCAATATTCCTTGCCGCATTATGATATTTCCCGTGACTAAATGTTTTTGTAAGGAGCATAAATAGAGGCTTTAACTCCTTGGTTGTTTTTATTTCCAAGCTTGAAATAGAAGCGATCAGGGGATTTGAGTAAGTTGAGACGATCTTTAATGATTTCCTGAGAACGAGAAATATGCTTGCCGATTCCATTAGAATTTTCCATTCCTCTACCATTGTCAATAACTTCTACTTGCATGACTTCTGGATCATTTTTTGTAAACCTGATGGTTAATTCACCTGGATAATCAATATTCTTAAAACCATGTTCGATAGCATTTTCAATCAGAGGTTGAATCAGTTGAGAAGGAATAGCAATTTCTTCAAGGTCTTTCTCATCGTATTCA
>JBCBCD010000876.1:0-2897 GCA_038530915.1 Bacteroidota bacterium | reverse complement strand
ACAACAAATTTGATTATCAAATTTGTTGTCAAATCTTAACTGTTGAAGTTTAAGGTAGTTTTCGAGGCTTTGAATTTCTTCTTCTAAAGGGATAAACTCTTGAAAGCTTTGCTCTAAGGTTTGTCGCATAAGGTTAGCAAACCTGCCCACGTAAGTCAATTGTTTTTTCTTATCCTCAGATTCTGCAATCAGACTTTGTATGGAGGTCAATGCATTGAAAAAGAAGTGCGGATTCATTTGTGCACGTCTTAATTTTTGAGCAGCCATTTGTGTTTTTTGCTGTTCCTGTAGGTTCCTTTGCCTACCTATTAAATAGATACTTAAAGTGATTAAACCAAGTATTCCGGCTGTTAGAAAGATTAAAATTGATCTTTGCTTTAGCTTTAGTGCTGTAATTTCAGCTTCTTTTTTTAGTCGTAGATTCTCTTTTTCCTTTTCTGCTGTATTGTACTTTGTTTGTAGCTCTTCTACTTGTTTGAGTACTTCTTCCCCCTTTATGCTATCCTGCATATTAGTTAAGGTTTCATAATAAGATTTTCCCAAAGCATAATTTCCTTTCAATAAGCTATAAAAATGCAATAGCTGATAAGATTGCATCAGTTTATCATTATGTCCACCTTCTATCGACATTCTTTTGGCTTCTTGTATATAGTAGACAGCCTCATCAATTTTGTTTTGAGCCATTAAGTTATCTGCCATGAAATTCATGGCTATAATTTTTCGAGTAGCATAGGTTGTACCTTCTAATAAGTCGATAGCTTCGCGATAGTATTGATCGGCTATCTCAAATTGCTTCTTTCTGTTGTATGCAAAACCAAGATTGGAAGCTCTTAGTGCTAAAGCTTGAAAATCTCCAATGGATTTAGTTAAATCATAGCTTTGTTTTAAATAGACTATAGAACTATCAAGCTTATCTAATTCTCCAAAATTTCCAGCTATGTTATTGAGTGCCATAGAGATGAAAGGAATCTGATCCATTTTTTTACTGATGGTTAATAACGCTCTATTGTATTCCAGACTTTTTTCGAAATTCCTGAGTTCTGCATTGATGTTGGCCAAATTCATAATACAGAGTGCATTCAACCTATGGTGATTAGGATTGTATTCTAGATAGGACTTTGCTTGTAGAGCTAGTTCTAATGCTTCAGGATAATTGCCCTCAGCATTGGTATTAATGGATAAATTATTAAGGTAGAGCACCAAGGCTCTATATCTCGTAGAATCAGGTAATTGATCGCCTCTTTTTGACTCTAATAATTCAATGCCAAACCTATAATACTCACTGCTTTTAGATACATTATTTTCTATGTAATAAGCCATGCTACCTAAGCTCATTGCTGATTTGTACATTCCATTAAAATCATCCATTTCTTTAAAAGTCTTATGAACTTCTATGGACATCATATAAAAACTATCAGGATTTTCTCTCCATATACTTGCACTTAAGTAATGTTTGGCCCATATATGTAAAATACTTTCTGGCTGCTCACTGGTAGCTTCAAAAAATTTTGGGGCGATGTGCCTAATGGAATCTATTCTGTAGATGTTCTCATATCTTTCAATAGCTTTAAGCATTTCAATAGGAATAGTATCATTTGCCTTTAGTGATAAAGAAGCAAGACATACTATAATCAACAATAGCTGTTGGAAATTTTTCATGGGTGTAGTTGACATTTAGTGTGTACGCTTTTGGATATCAGAATCAGTTTAGGTGTTTAGGGTGTAGATGGTTAGGAGGACTCACTTATGCCTTTAGTAAGATGGAAACTTTGTGTTCACTTCACCTCAGTTGAAAGTGAATGATCCTAAACATCTAAACTCATAAACACTAAACTTCAAAATACAGTATTCTAATAATTATTAGAAGAAATTGGCATAGGAAAATGGTTTCCTTCAATTTCTTACCACTCATCCTGTCTATTAACCGCTCACTAAAAATGCATTTTCTCCAAAAGTGTTTTGGAATACTTTTGAGGTGTATTGAAAACAAAAAATAAAATTAATTATGAAAAGCATTTCCATTTTTAGTCACCAGTGGTTGGTTATACTTTTTGAGATGATACTTACAATGGGTTCTTTGAATCTCCAAGCTCAGGATTACAGTTTTAGAATAGACAAGAGCGGTCAGGGGCCTGATATGATATTGATCCCAGGCTTAACTTGTGACGGGACAGTCTGGGACGAGACGGTCGAAGTTTTTGCCAAAGACTACACCTGTCATGTATTGACTTTGCCTGGTTTTGGTACTCAGCCAGCTATTGATATTGAAGATAGTTTTTTACCCATCATGGAAAAAGAAATTGTTGAATACATTAAAGCCAATAAGCTAAACAAGCCCATTGTTGTAGGTCATAGCTTGGGTGGCTTTTTGGCGATAAGTATTGCAAGCCATCATACAGATTTATTGGATAAAATTGTAGTGGTAGATGCTTTACCCTTCTTAGCAGCCATCATGAATCCTATGGCAACAGAAGAAAATATGAAGTCTATGGCCAAAAGCATGAAGGAAATGTACAAGAATACGGATGAAGCAACTTACAAGGCACAACAAGAATTGGTCTTAAAAAGTATGATTGCTACAGAAGATAGAATTCCTACGGCTATGAAATGGAGCTTAACTAGTGATAAAAAGACAGTCGGTCAGGCGATGTATGATTTGTACACCATTGACTTGAGAGATGAGGTGAAAAACATCAAAATTCCTACTTTAGTACTTGGAGCCTGGATAGCATACAAGGATTATGGTGTAACTAAAGAAATGACATTGGCCAATTATCAAAGCCAATATGTAGCTTTGGAAGGAGTTGAGATCAGAATGTCAGACATTGGAAAGCATTTCTTGATGTGGGATGATCCTAAATTTACAATCGGGTCAATGAAAGAATTCTTGGCTCAGC
>JBCBCD010000875.1:0-3405 GCA_038530915.1 Bacteroidota bacterium | reverse complement strand
CATTCCTTCCTTATCAGTTTGGAGGTGATATTAAGGCCTACAAAACTGCCAATAAGAAAAGTTTGTTGAAACGATTCTATTTCAATGAGGATTTACCTGTCTTTACTTTTATTGGAAGACTAAGAAGAGAAAAAGGTGCAGACCTTTTACCGGGTTTAATCCGACAAGTATTGAATAGTGGATTAGATGTTGCTTTTTTGATTTTGGGTACCGGAGAGGCCTCTCTTCACTATGAATTTGAAATGATAAAAAGGTCGTATAGAGGTCGTTTTGATGTAGCACTCGAATACAATGAAGGCCTTGCCCATCAATTATATGCCGGATCAGATTTCCTATTAATGCCGTCCAGAGTAGAACCTTGTGGGCTCAACCAGATGTATGCTATGCGATATGGTACGATCCCAGTGGTCAGAACAGCAGGAGGTCTTAAGGATACGGTTATTGATTTGGGTACTCCTGATGATACGGGCGGAGGATTTAGGTTTGATCAGTTTAGTGTGGTTGATGCGCATCATGCTGTATACAGAGCTTATACCCTTTATCATAACAAACCTTATTTGGATGAGGTAGTTAGAAGAGTATTGGCTGTAGATTTTTCTTGGGAAAATTCTACTTCAGAATATTTAGATGTCTATAATCAATTGGTATAATTAACTATATCCAAAATCAGATAACAAAATGAATACGATTTCACTCATCCTAGGAGGAGGCGTCGGCTCACGCCTATACCCACTTACGAGCCAGCGTTCAAAACCTGCAGTACCAATCGGAGGAAAGTACAGACTAATTGACATTCCAATTTCTAACTGTTTGAATTCTGATTTAAAGCAGATGTTTGTTTTGACTCAATTCAATTCAGCCTCTTTAAATGCTCATGTTAAAAACACTTACCATTTCGATAATTTCTCAAATGGATTTGTAGAGATCTTAGCTGCCGAGCAAACGCACTCGAGTGACCAATGGTTTCAGGGTACTGCCGATGCAGTAAGACAATCCATGCATCACTTGACTAACTACAATTCTGAGTACATTTTGATATTATCCGGAGATCAACTCTATCAAATGGACTATAGGTTGTTGCACAATTATCATGTGAGCAAAGAAGCAGATGTGACCATCGCTACTATACCTGTTGTTGCAAGAGATGCATCCGCTTTTGGTATCATGAAAGTAGATGAAGAAGGAATTATCCAGAGTTTCATTGAAAAACCTAAAAGAGAATTACTTCCTGATTGGGAGTCTCCGGTAGAAGCTCAATACAAGGAGAAAAACAAAGTATACCTGGCTTCAATGGGTATCTACTTGTTTAAACGCTCCTTTATGGAAAAATTATTCAAGGATTTACCAAATGCTACCGACTTTGGTAAAGAGATTATACCAGAAGCGATAAATGGAGGATACAAAGTAGCTAGTTATCCATTTGGTGGCTATTGGGAAGATATTGGAACCATTCGTTCGTTCTTTGAAGCAAATATTGCTTTGACTGACGACATTCCTGATTTCAACTTATTTGATTCTCAAAGTCCAATTTATACTCGTCCTCGTCTTTTGGCACCTACAAAAATGTCAGGAACCTGGTTTAACCAATCTGTAATTGCTGAAGGTTCTTTGATCAATGCAAAAAAAGTAGAGCGTTCTATTATTGGTATTCGTGCTCGCATTGATGAGAATACTGAAATCTCGAATAGTATCATCATGGGTAACGATTACTATGAAACGATTGAAGAAATAGAATCAACAACAATGGCTCCTATGGGCATTGGTAAAAACTGCCTTATAGAACAAGCTATTATAGATAAAGATTGTAGAATAGGCGATAATGTCGTGATAAGAGGAAGTGCACAATTAGAAGATACTGAAACAGATACTTATTGTATCCGTGGCGGTATAGTCGTACTCAAGAAACGTGCATACATTCCAGATGGAACGCATATAGGCGCGTAAAAGTCTAAGGTCTAAGGTCTAATCTGCTTATGCAGCATTAGACTTTAGACCTTAGAATATAGACTACTACTACTCCTCTCCTCCTTCTTGTAACTTACACACAATACCCAATACCCCATCAAACCAGTTGACCAAGGCGATTTGTTGGCCTAGTGTTAAATCGGCACATGCTTCCGGGTATTTTTTCATATCCATATACGCCTGACCTCTTGTCAATAGGAAATTGGCATCCCCTGGAAATAATTCTATTGCCTCAGATAATTTAGCTATGCCTTCATCCTGTTTGCCTTCATTGAAAAGGACGGTACCTTCATTGAAAAGATCAACTGCTTTTTGGTAAGTGTCGACAGCTGTTTTGCAGTTATCCGTTTCCGGTACGAAAGTAACCGTAACATCAACAGCTGAAGGAACATCTCTTTCTTTATATTTAGCGTATTCCCACTGGCCAAAAGTCGAAGTAATCGCATCCGAAGCTGCAGACCAAAACTCAAAGCCCAAATTATTATAATCGGTTAAATCAAGTACTTTAACGACACCATCAGGCCTTACCAAAACCTGAGCGTCCAAATTGCCAATAAAGCAACTGTCCTTCAATGCTTCAGGATAGACTAATCTTTCATTTAAGACCTTAACCAATTCTTCATTACCCCCTTTAAAACTTAAGGGTGAGTCCACTACGGTATAAACCGTATCCCGTTCAACCATTACAAAAGGTGGTGCTTCTTCCAATTTAAACTTTACCGGAAAAGTCATGGAAGAACGTACATTTTTACCCTTAACTTGTGCAGGTACCCATTTTATATTGGCTTCATTCATAGCTAAGAATAAGTTGACCACTGATTCTCCACAACCACCACCAATATCTCTCAAGACTTCTAAGTTGGATAAAAGACTATCTTTTTCTATTACAAATCTTACGACCACTGTTCCTTCATTTCCGTTGGTACGCGCTTCCAATGGATACTGAACATTTTTATAGACAAAAGCCAATAAGGCCTGTTGTGAACACACATATTTTGCTTCTATCGTTGTATCGAATCGTTCGCATGCAGGGAAACGAGCCTTCATTTCCGGTACTAAATAAATAGTGGTATCTGCGTCTTGTGCCCCTAAAAAAGTCCCACAAAATAGGAAGGCAACAAACCATAAGTTTCTCATCGTATCTGTTTCTTTTGAATAAATAATGAGGCGTTTTCAAAACTTGTATCTTCTTTTAATCCATCAAAGCAAGTCAAGTTTGAATCAACAAACCCAAAAGAACAGAACTTCTTTTGGGTTGCCAATTCAGACATCCTCGGTACAAATGTACTTTTTGTCTGAAAAAAAGAATAACAGAAAGGCCTGATTAATTCCTTCTTAACTATTGTAAGTAATTCTCTTCAAAGAAGTCTTTATAACCGGCTAGTGATTTGGTCCTTAAAATCTGGCGATAGTTGTTTTGACTTACCAGGTATAGGTCGA
>JBCBCD010000874.1:0-3413 GCA_038530915.1 Bacteroidota bacterium | reverse complement strand
TGGTAGATGATGTAATGAAAAAGTATAAAAACCTTGATGCTTTTTCATGTATGGGGAAGAGCTTGACATTTAGCCAAGTTGATAGGATGGCCGATCAGTTTGCCGCATATTTACAATCCAGAGGCTTGGAACCCAATGATAAAATTGCTTTAATGATGCCCAATCTATTGCAATATCCTATTGCACTATTCGGTGCACTAAGAGCTGGACTAATCGTTGTTAATACAAATCCACTGTATACACCTAGAGAGATGTTACATCAGTTTAATGATTCAAATGTGAAAGCCATTTTGATTGCTGAAAACTTTGCGGCAAATCTTCAAACCATATTGGATCAAACTTCTATCAAAGTCATTATGACTACATCAATAGGCGAACTACTGGGTTTTGCCAAGGGTAAGGTGGTAGATTTTATTGTCAGAAGAGTAAGAAAAGCTGTTCCCAAATATGAATTGCCTAATGCCATATCTTTTTCAACTGCCTTAAAGGATGGCAAAAAGTTTAAACTCAACAAACACCTGGGCAAACCAGATGATGTGATCATTCATCAATATACCGGAGGTACGACCGGTGTATCAAAAGGAGCAATGTTGACCAATAGGAATCTATTGGCTAATATGTTACAAATCAAAGCATGGATGTTGCCTTCCCTAAAAGAAGCCGAGGAAGTGGCACTTTGTCCATTGCCCATGTACCACATTTTTGCTTTTTCTGTAAACTGTATGGCTTTCATGTCTTTTGGCACAAAGAATATATTAATCACTAATGCCAGAGATATTTCTTCAGTAGTTAAAGCAATGGTATCCAGTAAGGCTACTATTATGACAGGGGTTAATACTTTGTTTAATGCCTTACTGAACAATAAAGAATTTCAACAGGCTGATTTTTCTTCCTTTAAATTAGCAGTAGGTGGTGGCATGGCTGTTCAAAGACCTGTATCTGAAAGATGGCAAGCAATTACTGGAAATGCTTTAATTGAAGGATATGGTATGACTGAAGCCTCACCTGTAGTAACTGTAAACCCCTTGGGAGGAGCAGAAAGAATAGGTACCATAGGATTGCCTATCCCTTCTACTGATATCAGAATAGTTGATGAGCAAGGCAATGTTTTGGCTCCAGGCGGAATAGGCGAGATCCAAATAAAAGGCCCACAAGTAATGAAGGGCTATTATAATAGACCAGATGAGACAAAAAGGACAATTGTAGATGGTGGTTGGTTGTGCACAGGTGATATTGGAAAAATGTATGAAGATGGTTTCTTTGAAATTGTAGATCGCAAGAAAGATATGATTTTGGTCTCAGGTTTCAATGTATTTCCAAATGAGATTGAGGAAGTCGTTGCTGGTCATCCAAAAGTATTAGAGGTGGCAGCAATAGGTGTACCTGACGAGAAGTCTACTGAAGTCGTAAAGATATTTGTGGTGAAGAAAGACGCTTCTCTATCTAAGAATGAGCTGATTCAATATTGTAAGGCCAACCTTACCGGGTATAAAGTACCCAAGCATGTAGAATTTAGAACAGAACTTCCAAAGACGAATGTAGGAAAAATACTACGTCGCGCATTAAGAGAAGAAGCTGTTAAATAAATACAGTTGAGCGTCAGACATCTGCTTCGGATGTCTGATGCTTATTCATCAAACAATCAATAATGGTTTTGAGCAATACGAATAGAGGCTCTCTCACTTCCAACGTAATTACCTGATCTTCATCATCAATTATAGCATCTTCTACAAAGGCTAAAAGGTCCTCTTGATCAGAGTCTTCAAAAAACACATCCAGCCTATCTCTAAACTTTTTGGCCGTTATATTTTGCAAAAGCCCCCAATTGTATTCTTCAGCATTTGCGAATGTCTCTTCATCAATTTCAGGAATATCTTCTACTACAGATGTTATTGATTTCCAGATAACAACTGCAAGAAAAATGGCAAAATCCTTCTCTTCATCTTTGAACACCTTAAAATCATCACTAAAAAAATAACCTACCAGTACAGGTTGTTCTGTGTGAAAACTTTTTACCTCTTCGGTCAACCGATTTGAATCGCCGCCTACTTTTTCTACCCACTGATCTATGATTTCTTCTGAAATAAATGGCATAATATTGGTTTGTATGGATGCTTATAACTCGTTCCTCCTTACAAGCATCCAAATATTTTTCGTTTGCATTTATTTTCGCCAAAAAGCATAGCTTTTTGGCGAAAAAAAATGCAAACAATACAATATTGGCTGACGAATCCGTAGGATAAGGCAGCCTTACTTATCTTTAATCGTAATGAATGTACCGCTTATATATTCATCAGGTGCTACAAATGGAGCATTTTTACCATAACCTCTAAAGCGTAATTTTTCTTTAGGAATACCTATATCTATCAATCGTTCGACAATAGATTTAGCTCTTTGCCTGGATAGTTCAGTAGCCATTTGGTGACTAATTTTTCCACTGAGGAATACTCCTAATTCGTATGTATAGACTGGGTTTTGTTGGATCAATTCTTTTACTCTGTTGACTTCAAAATTAGAAAAGTCAATCAACTGATTGGAATTAGGTTGGAAGAAAACCCCATTAAGCGGAATAGCCTGACCTTCTTGGATAGAATAATTTTTTATGGGCTTTGAAAGATACTCTTTCCAGGAAACGACAACGGCTGTCTGATTAATATTGAGGTCTGATTTAACAGCGGACAATATCTTTCTTTCTAAATTAATTTGTTGATTGATTAGGTCTGTCAGCTCTTTCTGAAGTTGTAAATCTATTTGGGTATAGATCTTCTTCAATAATTCATATCGTATTAGCTGAATGGTTAGTGGTCGAATGACCTGTTCTGCATTCTTGTCAAAGGTTTGATCTACCAAGCTCGATAACGAACTAAGTTCATTACCCGGATTGACGAAGTTTTTTGGATAAAGCTTTTCAAAAGAGAATAGTTTTTTTAGCACTTCATTAGAAACCTGTACCGAAGAAGCTAAATACAAATAAGGAGCAAACTCTGGTTGTATTCTCAACTCTTCAAGGATAGATTCATAGGCTTCGTTAGAAAGATCATTAATTATTTTAGGACCCTGTTTTGCCCATCTTTCCTTAATCATCATGGAAACATGTTCCTCAAAAGTAGCTTTATGAAAAACGGGTGAACTTAAAGATAAAAGAGAGTCTTTGTTACTAAGTCGGTAGTTAAACCTTGTTTTTATTCTGTTGAAATGATCTTCTTTATTGATGACTTCATTTTGTTTCAGTGGCAACAAACCTTTAGGATTTATTTGTGCTTGAGAAGCATCATAAGATTTTTTTAAGCTATCAATTACCATTAATGCTTCGTTAGAAAATTGGATAGATTCTATTGAAGTAGGAAGTCGGTCGTGGCAATTGTTTAGAAGCTTATCAAAACCCACAACTAATTGTGCTAATCGAAGTTTGT
>JBCBCD010000873.1:1824-3418 GCA_038530915.1 Bacteroidota bacterium | reverse complement strand
TCGGTAACTTCAAAACTAGAAACCATTAATGGCTGGATTTGAAGTTACCGAATTGTAGCTATAAATTATAGCCCTTGTTGTGCTTTGTTATTTTTTCACCAACCACTGATTGAAATAGAGATTTTCTATCTCTTTCCTTTTCTCTCCACTAAGGATTTCCAGAGGTTTTGATTCGGCTGATAGGTCAATTAAACACCATATTTTTTCATCTTCTTCATCAAACTCCTTGTCATCATTGGAATCTCGTAAAGTCTTGAAAATTATTTTGTCCGTATTGGGTACAATTTCGTATTCCGTCAGACTTTCATTTACAGGGCTAAGCCTTAGAAATCTATTACCATCAATATCGGATATGAAAAGTTGTTCTGGGTCTTCATAGTTTAATTTTTTGTCCAAATTAAAATCAGTATTTCCTGCTTTGTACAAAACGCTTTTTTTGAGAATTGGCCCGACATCCTTAAAATTGGTATCGAAGTTGGAAATTCTTGTTTTTTTCTCTGTTAGTAGTTTGGTCTTTCCACTTTTTATGTCGTAAAAAATTAAATTCCAATAGTTAGGGTAGCTGTCCACATAGTAAGACCCCCTTTCGTAACTGCTGCCCCTACGATTATTTTGGGTAGAGATTGGAAGAATTACTTTTTCCAGACTATCGATAAAAACGACTCTTGAATATTCAAAGTTATATTCATTAAGAATGGAATCAATCTGCTTTTGATTAAGATTTTTATCTTCTATTATTTCGATTCTGTCCTGTCCGCTATTGCATGACAGAATCATAAGAACTAATATGAATATTAATGGTTTTTTCATAATAAAGCGCAACGGTCTCGGCTATGAGTAGTTGCGTGGGTTGGCACTTAACTTTGCAAGTACACACCAAACTGAAAATCCTCACGGATTTTCAGAAGTAGGCGAGAACCAGCAATTACTTATAGCCATTGTTGTAAAACGTTTTTTATATTTTAATTCCTTTTAAATGATATTCTCTAATTAATTTTTCTTGAATCTTCGCCTTGTGAGATTCTTTAAATATTTTTTCGCCATAAATGGCAACTTGAATAGGTAAATCGTCAACATCCATATCTCCTAATAAAAATCTTCGATTATGTTCAGCAACTAATTCATAAGTCCGCTTAAGTTCTTTTTTGTTTTCGGACGTTGGATTTGTTACGTACTCTTTGTACGCGTCAACACAATATTGTTCCGTTGTTTTCTTACCTTGAAATCTGTCAATTATATCTCTGACTTCTTTTATCAAATCATTTTCGGTCCTGTTTGCGTAAAATTCTTTCATTTCAAAATTCCCAAGAGGAAACGCAAAAACCTTTTCTCCTTTCGGCAAATTAGTTTTAATCCAACCAGATTTAATTTTTTTAACAAATCCATCAAAGTCTACGAGTTCCCAACAATCAATTTTTCCGTCTTCATAAATATGAATATCAGTCAGGTGATAATTCAGGTTATGTATAAAAACAGGAAGGGATTTTCCCTTTATTAGTTTATCGTTTTCTATTCTGTAAGTGTTCTTCATTAAATGTTTTACAACGCTCCGGCTATGATTTGTGGCGGCGTTGGAAATAGTTATATTTCCAGC
>JBCBCD010000873.1:0-1814 GCA_038530915.1 Bacteroidota bacterium | reverse complement strand
CCGTTGATGGTTTCTAAGTTTCAAGTTAACGAATTGTAGCTATAAATTATAGCCCTTGTTATCTCTTGTTTTTATCAAGTTCGTAGGCATATATAAAAATATTGTCCGTTTGAGATTCGCTATCAATGGGTAATTTAGACCATATCAATCTTGTGCTATCTGGGCTTTTAAGCAAATCAATTTTCCGATATTCAGTCAGTAGTCCAATTATCGTGTCATTATCATTCTTAAATTCAAAATCGATATAATTTTGGTTTTTTGATTTAAAGGTGATTACGTCTTTTTTTCCATTCAGTTGGTTGACAAAATCCACCGTCATTTCTTTTTCGGTGATTGGGTCTTTAATTGAGTGGTCCAATTCCAGATGTAAAGTTATTCGACCCTTAATTATACTGTCCTTTGCCCTTTTGGCTTCAAAATCGTAAAAATTACTTTTTGTAAAGTCCAAAACGCCATTCTTATAAATTCTTGAACTCCAATTAAGAGTGTCTCCAAACTCCGATATATAGAGTTCTATTTCGTGTGTTGTATTTCCATCTTCATCAACATACCTCACCCACTTTTTGTCATATTTAGTTAATTCCTTTTTCTCTGAGATATTTGAGGAATCTTTTGCAATTAACTCATTTTCCGTATTTGTCCCTTTTTGAGTTCGAGAATTAGTATTGCAGCTGGAGACGACACCTAAAATGCTAATTGCAAAAACTATATGAAATACCTTTTTCAAAATAAGAGATAACGGTCTCGGCTATGGCCCTGTGGCCAGCGCCAGACGTTTTTTTAGTTGATTGAAGTTAGGAAAAAATGGCCAAGCGATAGGCATGGGCTATAGCCATTGTTGTGCAACGTATTTTAATTTTTCCTTATTCTCGCTCTCTTGTTAATCCAATGCGTTTTGGTCAACTCCGTAATATTCAACTCCAAATTGGGCGCTCTTTTCTAAGTATTTTTTTATCAAGTCGTTTTCATCTTCTACATAAGTATTTATACCCAAAAAGGAAACATTGTCCTTATATTTATGTACCATGATAACCCTAGGTTGTCCAACCATAGGAATAAATGGAGAATTCTTTTCATAGCCAATGGTTGGGTTATCTTTTTCTAAATCGTAAATATATGTTACGTCCACTTTTCTGTTTTGATAGGCAAATTCTTTTTCGACTTTTATGATAAGTCCTTGCACTTCAACAAAGTCCTCTTCATTATAGTCTTCAAAATTCTTTGTCGATTTTTCTTTACAACCGTGAAATAATATGATAAGTGAAATAATCAGAAACTTTCTCATGGCGATATGTTGCACAACGGTCTCGTATAACCGCCAGTTACGGGTTAAGTTAGTACTTATTTTTGGGCTGGCACCGGACTTCGCAATTACAGAGTGGATTCGGACGTAGTCGAATCCGCCGTAATTGCGGTTATACATTGTTAGCCATAGTATTTATTTTAAATTCATTATTTCCTCTTGAGTTATATTTTTCTTTTGGATTTCTTCAAAAATTGGTTCACTGCCTATTTGAGTATGCCCATTAGTATTATTTCTTTTTTTAATTTGTTTGATATCAATTTGAGAGATTAACATAAACATTGCAATTAATTTTACATTTTCAATTGAAGTATCATCATCATACCATATTGAATTTATTGGTGTTTCATTTTTAGAGTCAATCCATATAACTTGGTAATCAGCAGAAGTCAGTAATTCGCCTATTCTTTGACCTTTGTTTTTATTAGACCATAATTCAACTTTTATTTTTTCTCTTTCTCCATATGTTTTTTCAATAAGATTATCAATCTGTTCCAAACCAATGGTGAGT
>JBCBCD010000872.1:0-3420 GCA_038530915.1 Bacteroidota bacterium | reverse complement strand
AATTATTGATATGCTCCTGCCAATTGTTGCTTTGCTTTTTTATGTCTTCTGTGACAGGTAAGCTTTCTACTACTGACCAATTCAATCCGGCAGCTTCTATTTCCCGCTTCCTTTTTGAAATTTCCTCAGCTGACCAAATCTCTCCATTTGGAATATGATGCAAGGCATTGACAATACCAGTAGCACCTGCCATACTTATATCTACCAGAGATACAGGGTCATTCGGGCCATACCACCGCCATGCTTGTTCTAGTTTTTTCATTTTGTCTAGTGTCTAAAATTTTATACTCCTGCAAAAGCGCTGAAACCTCCATCTACTGGTACGACAATTCCGGTAATAAAAGCAGAGGCTTCGCTACACAACCAGAGTGTAGTTCCGATCAATTCTTCAGGTTCTCCAAATCTTTGCATAGGCGTTTGTGAGATAATTGTTTTCCCTCTTGCTGTTAATTCATTTTGCTCATCCAGTAAAAGTCTACGATTTTGTTCCCCGATAAAGACCCCCGGAGCGATGGCATTAACTCTAATTTTTTCACCATATTTTGAAGCCATCTCAACCGCCAACCATTTAGTAAAATTGTCAATAGAAGCTTTTGCTGCTGAATATCCAACCACTCGTGTAAATGGTTGCTGTGCGGTCATAGAAGAAATATTGATGATGCAACCTGTTTTTTGTTTGGCCATTTCTTCACCGAAAATATAGGTTGGTAATACGGTACCTTTCAAGTTTAGAGCTATGACCTGGTCAAAATCATCGATCGAAAGGTCAAAGAAGTTTTGATCGGGTCCAATGGTCGCTCCTGCTCTGTTCCCGCCTGCTACATTCAATAAAATATCAATCTTTCCCCAATCAGCTATTGCTTGAGCCCGAACGGCTTCCAACTGGTCCTTTTTGAGCACATCAGCTATCATTGGAAAGGCTTCACCTCCAGCAGCTTTAATCTCATCAACTTTTCTGTTTACCTTTTCAGTATTTCTACCTAGAATCCCCACTTTTGCTCCAGCTCTTGCAAGGCCACTGGCCATAGCACCTCCCAGTACCCCTGCCCCACCAGTGATTACAGCGATCTTATCAGTTACGTTAAAAATATTTTTTTGCATCGAAATACGTAATGGTTGTTTGATAATTTCTTTACAACCAAAGGTAGAGTACAAAGTGTCGATAATCGTATTGGATTAGGGGGGAAAAAGTATGATTTTCAGTATTTCTGCCATTAAACAGTTTGTAAAAACTACTTTTGAAAAAAGAAAATTTTACAAATGAATACACTTTTTTCGTTAGCAGGAAAAACAGCTCTGGTAAGTGGATGTAAGAGGGGAATTGGGAAAGCTATGGCCATTGGTTTAGCAAAAGCCGGAGCCGATATTATTGGTGTCAGTGCTACTTTAGCATCTTCAGGAAGTGCTGTAGAAAAGGAAGTATTAGCCTTGGGGAGAAGCTTCAAAGGCTATGCTTGTAATTTCGCAGATAGAAATGCCTTATTGAGCTTCATCCAACAAGTGAAATCAGATTTTTCCCAAGTGGATATTCTAGTCAATAATGCAGGTACCATTATGAGGAAACCGGCAGCAGAACATCCAGATGATTATTGGGACAAGGTAGTTGAAGTCAACCTGAATGCACAATTTATCCTGAGTAGAGAGTTTGGAAAGGAAATGATTGCCAGAAATGAAGGTAAAATCATCTTTACGGCCTCTTTATTGAGTTTTCAGGGAGGCATTACCGTGCCGGGTTATGCAGCTAGTAAAGGTGGGATTGCACAATTGACTAAAGCATTAGCTAATGAATGGGGTAAAAACAACGTACAAGTCAATGCCATTGCACCAGGCTACATCCGTACCGACAATACCCAAGCTTTGCAAGAAGATCCGGTACGATCAGTTAATATCCTAAATCGAATACCTGCAGCCAGATGGGGAGAGCCAGAAGATATGGTGGGGGCGACGGTATTTCTTGCTTCCAAGGCCAGTAATTATGTAAACGGGCATATATTAACTGTTGATGGTGGGTGGATGGCGAGGTAAACTTGATAAGATTATAAGTTTAAAGGTTAATACTAAGAATAGAAAACAACAATTAAAGATTGTAATCCACTTAAAATAAAACATCATGCAAACCAACTATGAGGTGCGTTATGCAACCAATCCTAATGACTTTAAGACATATGATACAGAAAGAATTCGCCACGATTTTTTGATCAAAGGCTTAATGCAGGCTGATCAGGTAAATATGGTGTATACCCATTATGATCGTTACATAGCTGGTGGAGCCATGCCTGTCAAGGAGCAATTAACTTTGGAAACCATTGATCCGCTAAAAGCAGATTACTTCCTGGAAAGAAGAGAGTTGGGCATCATCAATGTAGGCAATAAAGGCACAGTCATTGTAGATGGGATAAAAATGGAAGTTGATTTCAAAGAGGCATTGTATGTAGGACGAGGAGCCAAAGAAGTAATTTTTGAAAGTACGGATTCTAGTAATCCTTCTTTGTTTTACTTCAACTCTGCTCCGGCACATCATGCTTATGAGACAAAACTCATCAAGAGAGAAGATGCTGAGATTGTAGAATTGGGCGCGCTGGAAACCTCCAATGCCAGAACCATTCGCAAGTTGATCGTGAATAGCATTGTTCAAACTTGTCAGCTGCAAATGGGCATGACAGAGCTGAAAACGGGTAGTGTTTGGAATACCATGCCTGCACACATACACGATCGTCGTATGGAAGTGTATTTCTACTTTGAATTAGCAGAAGATCAAGCGGTTTGTCACTTCATGGGGCAGGCTCAGGAATCCAGAGGTGTTTGGTTACAAAATCAAGATGCAGTGATTTCACCACCTTGGTCTATGCATTGTGGTGCCGGTACCAGCAACTATACTTTCATTTGGGGTATGGCCGGCGAAAACCTGGATTATGGTGATATGGATAAGTTTTCTCCGGGAGAAATGAAATAGTACTTTGAGTTTAGAAGGTTAGAGGTTTAGAAGGTTAAGAGTATTGAATTATATCAAGGAATAAGATTCTATTCCTCTAACCTAAAAATAAGTATCATGTTCAGACCTACTATTATCACCTTATTATTTTTGATTGCTTATCAGCTCAATAGCAATGCTCAAGAGTATGTTGTTTACAAACAAGTGGATACCCTTCAATTGCGTTTAAAGGTATTTCAAGCGGAAAACAGAGATAAAGCTGTATCAGCTCCAGCCATGGTCTTTTTCTTTGGTGGTGGATGGAGTGGTAGGAATCTCACTCAATTTGAACCGCATGCCAAGTATTTTTCACAGCGGGGAATTACCTGTTTTATAGCTGACTACAGAGTTAAAAAGACAAACAATACCAGTCCGTTTGAATCCCTTAAAGATGCTAAATCTGCTATTCGATTTATTCGAAAAAATGCAGCACAATTTGGGATTGATCC
>JBCBCD010000871.1:0-3421 GCA_038530915.1 Bacteroidota bacterium | reverse complement strand
GTTGTTCTTCTGTATATTTGGCAGTACCTATAGCATCTTCAATGATCCAGTATGGTTTTTCAGGATTATTATATTTAAGATAAAACTGTTTTCCAGAAGAATCATCTGGAAATAAGTTTGCCATCATTATCTTATAATTATCTTTTTCAAATTCTTCATTTAAGTCTAACTCAATATAATCATCAAAATCATGATGGTAATACACACGAACTTTCATTTCAGCTAAATCATATATAGTAGAATACTGTGTTGCGGTAATATCAGCCTGGATCATATTTTCCATCACATTACTACAATAATCACGTGTAACTTCGGCTCTTGTAGAATCGATAAACTCAATCCCTTTTTGATAATAAGGTAGTTGAACTTCCTTTATTGATGAAATTTGGGAATAATAGAAATTCGAAAAGGTTTTTTCGCTGTCTTCACCAATTATCAGCTCATCACCTTCGATAATGAGATAAGTACCCGATCTATCAACAAAAACAAGCTGGCTGCTGGCCATATCACTTAAATCTATTCTTTCGTAATAGGCTTTAACCTCTTCCACTGTACTCTTAGTTTGCATTACTGTTTCCAATGCCGTTTGAAGTGAAATTTTGGTTTTACCAATTGAGTTTTCTATAGGTAACCAGGAAGTTGCAAAACCATCAACAACTAAACCAGCCTCATTAATTGCACCCTGTGGTAGATCATTCATAAGACCTACATACATCACTGCATAAGTATCTATACCTTTATTTTGAAACCAAATTTGAGTATTAGGTGTGAGCCAGTCCTCATTATTGCCGACGATTGTTTTTCCATCCTTGGTAATTTTATACATAGTACATGCAAAACTGTATTGGGATATTGTAAATAGTAATAAGGTCGCTAACGAAAATAACTTAACCATTTTATTTGTTTTAAATTAAGATGTATGCGAGCTTACAAAAAGCGATGAGGAGTTTTATCTAAAAACCATTCCGGAATGTCCAGAAAATAAATTTTGGACAAATTATTGTTCGAGTGTTTTCTTGTATTGTGTGGGCGTTAGGCCGGTAAGTTTTTTAAACACAGCATAAAAAGATGATTTCGAGCTAAATCCAGCTTTTTCTGAAAGTGCTACCAAGGTAAACCTGTTCTGTTCAGAGGAAGCCAATAGTGCTTTTACTTTTTCCACCCGGTGAAAATTTAGATAATCAGAAAAAGACAGTTTATAGGTCTCGTGAACGAAGATCGAAAGTTCTTTTTCAGACACATCAAGCAAATGAGCCAGATCAGAAATTTTTAAATTTTTATTGGCATAAATTTCTTCCTCGTTTATCAAATGCTCTAGCTTTTTCTGCAACGGATTTTGCAGACTGGTCTTAGAGTCTTTAAGATGATATATATTAAACAAAAGGTTGGATTTAGTGAATCCCACATAGCCAATCCAGTAAATGTAAATCGTATTTAGAATAAGAATGAAGTAATAAAACTGCGCGCTATGTTCTAAGTTGAATACATTAGCAATAATTTGATGTAGCAAATTCAGAAAAATAATTATGGTATACGCCCAAGAAAACCCATAAAGCCAATACCAGTTTTTTAGTTTAGAGATGCTTCCTTTTATTCTAGTTCTTCTGTTTTTTACAAAGCGAAGCAGAGAAAGCATTACTACCAAACTAAAGGTCAGGTAGGCAAAATCGTTATAGACAAAAAAGCCAGTTTTATAGACATTCCAAAAGAGGTCTTTCTCTAAACCAATATGAATTCTGTAATACCAGTACCCGCGTAACAATCCATACAAAATGGCAGGTATAAACAATAGATACTCAAATTTTGAAATGGCCCTGTGTTGCGGCGCAACCTGATGCTTGACGTAAAAATAGAAACCAACGACCATTAAATACTTATACGGAAATGGAAAAGAGGTTATAGGTATAAAGCCAATGCTATTGATACCCATATAAATTAAAGTGTAGGTAAGATTGTAAAACGATAATGCAAATAAAAATAGCAGGTAATTATTAACTGCACGTTTGTTTTCCCTGTATTTTGGAAGTAAGTACAAACAAAGCGTAAAACCTTGAATGGCTCCAAAAAGCACTATTATATTTAATGCTAAGTAATCGATTGAAAATTTATTTATGTTTTAGTAAGTTTTTTATCTCATCATTATTACTGCTAGAGAGCGCCCCGTCTTTCCTTTCTCTTTTCGATGAGAAAAATAATCGTCATTATCTTTCACTGTACAATAAGAAGATACTTCTATCTGGGTTTCAGGCAATCCCAAATCAGTCAACTGTTTTTTGTTATGACTTTTCAGATCTACCAAAAATTTGCCTCGGCTCTCATCCCAAACCTTAAAACTATCTTCAAAATGATCGGCTACATCAGCATCTACTTCAAAGGACTCACTGCTGATGCAGGTACCTATATAAGCATAACAATCTACTGGGTTTACATTATAATCAGACGCCATCATTTGTAGAGTCTTACGCCCAATCTTGCCTACTGTGCCCCGCCAACCTGCATGTGCAGCCGCTACCACTTTTTGTACTGGATCGTAGATTAGTATGGGTGTACAATCGGCAATGGTGATATTAAGACATACATTGATTTGATTCGTGATCAAGGCATCATAGCCTCTATGAAAACCTGCTTCCGTTACTTTGATAATCCCACTTCCATGTACCTGAAAAGAACCAGCAACCTGATCTACTGAGATGTTCAAATCTTTGAAAAACAGCGTTCGATTGTTATCGATATTGTTATCCATATCGTCAGTGCCATAACTTAGATTCAAAGAAGAAAACGGCACTGTGCTTACTCCACCATGTCTCAAACTCTCAGCGGCAACTACTTCTGTAAACTGATCAAATATCTTCGGTTTTCTGTATCTTAATTTCATCTATTAAGCAATCAATTCCTTTAAAGCATTTAAACAATAATCGACATTCTCTTCTCTCGCACTGTGCCCCATTAAGCCAATGCGCCAGATTTTCCCAGCCAAATCTCCCAAACCTCCGCCTACTTCGAGCATATGATCTTCTAAGAGTTTCTTTCTAAGTGCGGCTTCATCTACTCCTTCCGGTAAGACAACTGCATTCAATTGAGGCAAACGGTGTGCTTCATCCACCAAGTATGTAAAGCCCAATTTTTCTAAGCCCAATTTTAATTTCAAATGGTTTTGCATATGTCTTTCCCAAATATCATCCAAACCTTCTTCCCTGACCATAATTAAAGCTTCATGCATAGCATACAGCGCATTTACCGGAGCGGTATGGTGATAGGATCTTTTGGTTCCCTGATTGCCATCGCCCCAATAATTCATAACCAGGTTCATATCTAAAAACCAGCTTTGTACTTTAGACTCACGTTTCTTTATGACTTTTACTGCTCTTTTGCTGAAAGAAATAGGTGAAAGCCCCGGTGTACAAGACAAGCATTTCTGACT
>JBCBCD010000870.1:0-3428 GCA_038530915.1 Bacteroidota bacterium | reverse complement strand
GGCCTTGCCTGACCGTTCCTGCGCAGTCCGACCGGAGGGAGGATTGCGCAGGAACGTCCCGCATAGCCGCAGTTGCCAGCTTTTGCTGGCAATTGACGGCTATGCATTGTTCGCTTCCGTGTTCTTTTTTCTATTTTTGATATTCAACGAAAGTATGGTTTTCATCTTTCAATTCTTCTTCGATTATTTCTGAAATTATTTCCCAATCACCTCTTGCTAAACCTGCTCCAATTGCAGGATAACCAATTCTCAACCCTGAAAATTCTTTCTTTACTTTTCTAAATACTTCTCTGATTGCTTCGTAGTCCGCTTTTCTTCCACTCCCTCTCCAATTAAATTGAGTATATCCATTCACAACTATTAATTCACCATTTCCTGTTTTTGATTTCGCCCAACTGATTTTGCCCAATTTCGATTTATCTCCTTTCTCTGTTTTCAAATCTGCTTTATAGGCTTCTGGAAATTCTTGTTTAATTGTTTTCGCAATTCCTGCACCCATTGTACAGAAACAATTACAACCATGAATTATCAAATCGAATTCACCGTCAATTGCCAATTTTATTAAATCGCCTTTTATTTTATTCATTTTCGTAAAGTTCAAATGCAGTTGAGTTATCGTTTCCGTCTAATATCATCATCGTTGCATAAGATATTGACTCAACCCATTTTTCTAATTTTTTTATCTGTTCATCATTTATCAAGTTATTTCTTCGAAGCATTCCTTCTTTTTCAATTGCCCAACTTCTTGTTAAATGACAAATTCCCCAAATTGCTGAAATAACTTCTCTATCAATTTTTTCTTTATTTCGTAATTCGTCAGCTAACGTTCTAATCGCTTTTATTACTTCGTGATAGCTTTCTTCATTCAATTTTCCCGAAAACGGTCTTAGCATTCCTAAAAATCTATTTTCCATTTTAGGGTGATTTATATCTTCATCTGTGAAGCTGTGATATTTCAATATTCTCTTAGCTTCTTCGTGTGTCATTTTTTTTCTTTTTCATGGAAGCGAACGGCCAGGCTATGCGCCGTGCCGACGTTAGGAGGCATGGTCGTCATAGCCATTGTTGTCGGATGTTTCATTCTCATCTTCTGTTTTTTCACCATCAACAATTTCTTCAGCATTTTTCAAAGTCATCTTCTCAATATCATCAGCCGTTATGGTTTCCTCCTCTAAATCTTCCTTAATTCTTTCATAATGAGAAAGAGTAAATAAAAATCGCATCATTTTTTCAGTAGTTTTAGCTTCATTATCAGCTACCTCTACTTGTTTTTGCACAAATTCTTGCAAATACTTGAAGGTTTTTAATATGATTTCTTTTTCTCCTTTTTCATAAATATCAACAATGTAATTATTGACATTTATTTTATCTCCAAATTTGATGTGTAGATACTTTGTAAAGGCTACTTTAAATAATGCTAATAGATGATAAACATTAGTCTTGAACATTTCCTGATATGAAAATGGGGTAATATCATCTATTGTATCAAAAATGTAAAATGAGCAGAGCATATCTTCAAACAAAGTATTGTCATTGAAGATTTTCTCGTACATTCCATCTTTATGTTCTCGATGAGATATAAAATTTAGGTCTTTATTTATTCGATTTCTCTGAGTAAAATTCTTGATTACACTAACTGGATCTTGTAAATGATATGCTAGATATGTATTTGCAAGCACATAGTTTGGAACTTTTATAATGCCCGTTGGAGTTTCTCTGAACTCTCCCCTACGCTTCTCATACCATACTTTTGTAGAATATGAGGCATTTTGTAGTCGCACCTGAACCTCATCATTAGCACAAAAATCTCTATCCTGAACAGGATTTTGAGAATTAGTAAACCTTGTAACATTTAAATCAAAATCCTTTCCCCCTGACTTTAGCAAACGAAGTGTAACAAGCGCTTCGCCATCCATTTGAGTTCGCTTTGTGGGAGATGAATCCTTATAGGCTTTATAAATTGAATAAACGGTTTGAGCACCATTTATGATTTGAAGGCCAGTTATTTTAATTTTCTTTGCTTTTTTCCCTATTGATGGCAATAGAAATGTGATACCAGTTATTCCATTATTATAGTACCAAAAATATGCCGGGTTTTCTTTTGCCGTTTTTTCAATTTGTTCATTAAATTTCGATTGAAGTAAAGGATTCCTAACGTTCTTATAAAAGAGGGCAAACCCGTACTTATCAAACAGATTGTAGATACTACTTGGCTTTAAAAGAACCATATATGCCTCAAACGGCTTTTCGATTTTAATGAAATTTCCATCATCTTGAGCTATTTCAATCTCAATTGGGCTTTCTTCTGGATTCTGATACTTCTCTAGCGGATTTAACGGCTCAATCTTTTTATAAATTCTATCAATATAATCTGCTCGAATTCTTTTTATATCTATTATTTCGAAACTGATTTTGTCATCGCTATCTGTAAATGCTTTAATGTTTTCATCAGCACCGCCATTATATTCAGAAAGGCTCAAGAAAATAAACTTGACATCACCGTTGTCCTTAAGATGTTGATCTAATTCATTAAGCTTTTTCTCAAGCTTGACATTTTGGGATGTTTTTTTACCCCTAAGAATTGTATTGAAGTCACTAATAGCCTTTAGTATCTCATCTCTATCAGAGTCTTTTTTTGTGTTTTTTTCATTATTCCACTTAGATTGGACGATATAGAATATTTTCTCTCCAAACTTATCCTTTCCGTCAAGAATTATGTCACAAGAATAATCATCATTCCCATCCGTAATAAAATCAGAATAGTTAGATTTTCTTCCATAAAACTCCAAAAACCATATCAGTAGTGCGTACGATTTCTGATTGTTTACTGATTTGTTATGCTTCTTAATATAAGCATCCTCGCCATTTTTCGTGAGGATTTCATCAAGTTCAGCATCAATAACTTTATAAAATTCAGTTGTAGTCATCGTTTTTTTGCTTTCGAGATCAAAGATAATCAAGTTCTTTTAATATCCGACAACGGTTTGGCTAAATGCCGTGCGCCCGCATAGGGCGGATGGACATTTTAGCCTTTGTTGGACATAGTGATTTCTTTTATCGCTCTGCGGATTTCTTTTTCGACAGTTTCTCTAAAATATGTGTTTTGACGGATTTGTTCATAGAATCGCTTTTTACCAGAAGGTTTGAAAACCATTTGAGAATTTTCTAAAACTCTAATTGCATCTGCAAAGAGATTTTTTGAATCTTTGTTTACATTTATGGTATTTAAGATTCCTCGACAATCCAATTCCACCTGCCGTTTATCTCCGAGATTCATTTTGGTTTTCTTCATTATTAATGACCGATAAATGTAACCTAAATAATATCTGTATTTACGGTACTGGTGAGGTATTAAATCATTGTTGAAATATTTGTCTATTACAAACAAAATATATGAGCTTGTGAAATACGGAAAAGGAGAATGGTTT
>JBCBCD010000869.1:0-3430 GCA_038530915.1 Bacteroidota bacterium | reverse complement strand
ATTGACTTGGACTCTACCATTTTTCATCAATTTACTTTCTATTCCATCAGGGGTATTACCTGCTACTCCGGCCGTCCAAATGATTTGATCTGCAATAATTTCTTCTTCTCCAATCTTTACTATTCCGTTCTCAAACTGATTTACCCTGGTGCTTAAGTGCACTCTTACACCTAAACTTTCTAAGTAGGAAGCTGCATTTTCACCCGCATATTTTGACATCCCTCCCAAGACCTGATCTTTTCCTTCTACAATATGTATCTCCATTAATTTTGGATCGAGATCCGGAAAGTCTTTTGGTAGTATTATTTTTTTTAGCTCACCTAATGCACCTGCCAATTCTACACCCGTAGGACCACCACCCACAATGACAATGTTCAATAGGTTTTTTTGTGCTTGTTTTCCAGCTGTAACATTGGCTTGCTCTAACTTTTTAAGCATCCAGTTTCGTATTTCTCTGGCTTGAGGGATGGTTTTTAGTGATAAAAGGTGTTCATCATCAAGTCCAAAGAAATTGGGTTTGCTACCTGTAGCAATTACCAAGAAGTCATATGGCTCGTCGCCTATGTTGGTATTAACCAATTTGTTTTTATAATCAATGGCATCCACATTTGCCATTTTGAATTTTACGTTTTTCATTCCTCTAAACATGGTTCTGTAAGGATATGAAACGGATGAGGGTTCCAAACCGCCCATAGCCACTTGATATAGGAGTGGCTGAAAGGTGAAGTAGTTGTTTCTATCAATCAGGGTAACTTGAACAGGAGCTCTACGAAGTTTTTTCACCAATTCAATACCAGCGAATCCACCTCCGATAATCACTACCCGTGTGTGTTCCTTTTTTGTCTTATTCACCATAAGCGTTTTATTTTTAAAACACTTAAAGAGTGACTCTAGTTTGACAAAGTGTGATGTATGTCAGTATGAAATAATGACTTTTTTCAATGTTAGTGTATTTTTTACAATATACCTTGATCGAAAATTGCTCATTGGCTGAAAACAGTGCATTTTACAATCAAACATTAGACAATTTCCTCAAAAGCAAATACATAACATGAATCGTAGAAATGGCCAAGTTGTAAAAAAAATATTGATTCAGTTGCTGTGTTTTGGATTTCCATTATTCATCTTGTTAATGCCTGCTGACTGGATGCCATTAGCATTCAATGTGGTAGAAAAACGCTTGATAGCTATTTTTTTCTTTGCTGCTTTATGTTGGATACTAGAGCCCATTCCGATTCATGCTACTTCTATCATGATCATCTTGTTGGAATTGTTTCTTATCTCAGATGCTGGAATACAACAAATCAAGCCACGAGAAGGGATTTTATTGGATTATAAAGCTGTATTGGCCACATTCGCTTCACCTATTATCATGTTGTTTTTAGGCGGCTTTTTTTTGGCAAAAGCAGCTCAAAAGTATAGGCTGGATTTAAATTTAGCCAGAATACTTTTAAAGCCTTTTGGTACCATTCCCAGATGGGTGATGATGGGATTGATGATAATTACCGCTCTCTTTTCAATGTTTATGAGCAATACGGCAACTACTGTGATGATGCTGTCCATTTTGGTTCCTATTTTAGGAACACTTCCTAAAGAAGACCGTGGTCGTACTGCCTTGGCTTTATCTATACCTTTTGCAGCAAATATTGGAGGTGTAGGTACTCCTATTGGTACTCCACCCAATGCAATTGCGCTAAAATATCTGACTGGTGAAAACCAAATTGGCTTTGGAGAATGGATGGGTTTTGCAGTTCCTTATGCTGTGGTTTTATTGATTATAGCATGGGGGTTGTTGATCACGCTATTCCCGTTTGAAAGTAAATCCATTGAATTAAAAATTAGAAGCAAATGGTTGAAGACAACCAAAGCAAAAATAGTGTACATCACCTTTATAGTGACGATATTACTATGGTTGACTGACTTTTGGCATGGTATGAATGCCTATGTTGTTGCAATTTTACCTGTGGCCGTTTTCCTGGCCACAAACGTGATCAATACGGAAGATATGAAGAAATTGAGTTGGGATATATTGTGGTTGGTATCTGGAGGTATTGCATTGGGGTATGGCTTAGAAAAAAGTGGCTTGGCCGTCCATTTGGTGGCAAGTATTCCATTTGATCAAATGCCAGTAACGATGGTATTAATCGGGATGAGTCTACTGGCTATGGTTATGGCTAACTTTATGTCAAATACGGCTACTGCCAACTTGCTTTTACCTATTGTTGCTGCTTTGGCAGTTACATTGCCGGGTATTTCAGCTTGGGGAGGTAGTGGAGCTATGATATTAGGCGTAGCACTTGCAAGTTCTATGGGAATGGCATTACCCATTAGTACTCCCCCTAACGCCTTGGCTCATGCTACAGGTGAAACGAGGACCAATGATATGTCTAAAGTAGGTATCTTGGTAGGCGTCATCGGCTTAGCAATGATCATAGGCTTGTTATGGTTAATGGCACTTTAAAATTATAAATAGAATGAATTACGTGATGGACAAAGCTTCTTCAGTACAAATAGATTGGTTGCGGAGAGTTATTTTTTCAAATCCTGAAAAGAGAGTCTTTTTAGATACAGGGGAACAATTATTGAGTCCAAACGAAGCCAACAATCGTTTGTTTTTTGTTTTGAAAGGTGCTTTGGTTGGATTTATTATAGATCATTCAGGTAATCGATTTGAGGTATTCAAGTCGACCACTTCTCAGATTGTAGGTGCATACAGTTTTTTTTCTAAAAAACATAGAGGCTATGCTACAGTTGTGGCTCAAGAACCTTCTATTGTAGCGTTTGTAGATGCTGAAGACTTTGAAAGAGGAATTTTTGATTACGAAGAATTTGCACAAAAAATATTGCCAATAATTGTTGAAGAAATCCATTCCAGACAGATGTTGGCCCATCAGATGTCTATGGAAAGACAAAAAGCCATTGATAGATTACACGAAGTGGAGAAAAGTGCTGCTTTAGGGCAAATGGCGGCCGGACTGGCACACGAACTCAATAATGCCATCGGAGTAATAAGAAATAAGTCCCTCTGGCTGGTAGAACGAATTTCAGAATACATCCAGGATAAAGATCAGCAAGGATTTTTCAACTTTTTTCAAAAAGGCCTTCAATCTGGCCAGGAATTATCCAGTGTAGAGATGAGGAAAAAAAGAAAATCCTTGGAAGCTACTTTAGGTTTATCCCCTAATGAGGCAAAGGCGATTGCTCGAATGAATCTCAGTAACAAAGAATTAAAAACACATGAGAGAGATTTGCTCAAGCATACCAATCGGATTCAATACTACTATGAAACAGGTCTCGCAATACATGATATGTTGGTAGCAAGCGAGCATGCCAGTGAAGTGGTGAAATCTGTACAAAATTTAGGGGCATCCATACGAGAAGAATTAGTAGATACAGATATCAATGCTTGCATCCAAAAATCAATAACTAT
>JBCBCD010000868.1:0-3438 GCA_038530915.1 Bacteroidota bacterium | reverse complement strand
TTTTTAGTATAACTCAATGTCCAAAAAAATCTTGATAACTTCACTTCCGACGACAAAAGATCATACAATGATATTATTTGCCTAAAAAGAATTGCAAAGCTACATCAAGCACGACATTTCGATTGACAGATCCAAAATCTCCAGTTTGATTATAATTGAAGTAGAGTTCAGGTTCAATCGCAATATTATCATCGATAAACCATGTAGCTCCCACTCCAAGCTCATATCGTTGGACTGTAAAATTTGAGTCACTAAAATCACTTTGTTGAGAGAACCAAATAAATGAAGCACTAGCGTCTACAAAAGGTTGAAATTTTCCTTCTACATTCAAAGGGTAATATCTTAAATTAGGACCTATTCCCAAACCTGTACTACTGAATGACCTTGAATCAAGTATGGAAATATTACTATTCAAACCTACCATAAGTCTATCTGTGAGAAAATAGCCAACATTTGGTACTAATTCAAGTTGAAATGTGCTTGATCCAGATCGAAGGAAATCCAATGAACCAAATAAATCAGATCCACCTACTATCCATTTTCCTGTTTTTGAATAATTGATATCGCTTTTTTCTTTGTTAGGATTTAATACCCATCTAAAGCCAGCACTATACCCCCATGTACCACCAATACCTGTACCAATCAAATTTTGAGGAGAGTAATTGATTGAAAACTCAAAAGCTAAAGATTCCGTAAGTAGCAAGTTGGTACCCAGATCAACTCCTAAATCAAAATTTGTGTCAGAATCGTCTCCATAAATTAGGGTGAATTGAGTTCTCCCTTGCAAAAACAATTTGAATTTATCCTCATTGTTTCTTAGGTAGTATCTAACAGAAGGTCTCAGTTGTAAAAATCCTATGTTGTCAGAATCATCAAAGAAGGCTGAAATATTTGATAATCCACCTCCAATCGCCCAACGCTTGGATGTAAACTTAAATCCTTCAACAGAAAAACCAATTCCTGAAGCAGGTATATTTACTATACTATTTGCGTTGAATTTTTCACCTAATACCCAAGTACCTTTTTCGATTTGAGCCTGTAAGAAAGTAAAAGATAAACAAACCATGAATAGTGTAAACCAATTTCTCATAACTAAATAGTTTTATAATGCTTCCAATTAATTGAAAGCCTGGGTAAAAAAGCATTGCAATTCTTAAGATATTTTGCGTTTACAGACTTGGAGGCGATGGAGCATGATTAAGAAAATATTGCATACTCAATGTAAATACTTATGTTTGATCAGATTCATACATTGAAGTTGTTTAAAGTATTTGAAGCACAATTACAACAGCAGTTGTTCATCCTATTAAAAGACGCCAAGTTCGATATTCTTGGTTGGATGGATTAGTCGAAAATCAATATTTTTTTACTAACTCATTTATTATTAGCTACATGATTTAAAGATTATTTCATTGCTGACTAAACAACATTATACAACCATCTTTTAAATCGGAATGCTATTGCATGGTTTTACAAGATTATTCTGCTAGTTTATTTAGCTGGCTAAACAAACTAGCAGAATTGTATCAGAGGATCAAAAGATCAAAGGATGATTTTACTTGCCCAAGAAAAATTGTAAACCAACATCAAAAACGACATTGCGACTAATCGGGCCGAGTCCATCAACCTGATCATAGCTGAAAAACAACTTTGGTTCCAGGGCGATATTTTCATCTATGAACCAAGTGGCACCTGCTCCAAATTGGTAGCGTTGAATATTAGCATTCGAATCCTGAAAGGCAGTACCAAAGACATCGTCATAGCGACTTGAAAAGCGAGCAAAGGTAGCTCTAGCGTCTAAGAAAGGTTGAAACTTTCCTTCTACATTTAGTGGATAGTATCTGACATTTGGGCCAATTCCCAAAACGGTACTATTGAAGAATCGAGAATCATAAAGTCCAATAGTACTATTCAGACCAACCATCAATCTTTCGTTTAAGAAGTAACCAACATTTGGAAATAGATCTAATTGAAATGCATTTGAACGATTAATTATAAAGTTCAATGATCCAAATATATTAGACCCTCCTACCAGCCATCTTCCTGCTTTTGAATAATCAACTTCTTCCTCTTTAGAATCAGGCTGTAAAAACCATCTAAAGCCAGCACTATACCCTAAATTTCCATCAGCAACTCCACTCGTAAAGTTTGTCGATAGATAATTGATAGAAAACTCTAAAGCAATAGACTTAGAAAGCATAAGATTTGATCCTAAATCAAGACCTAGATCTAAATCTACTCCCGAGGTATTTTCACCATATAAAACATTGACCTGAGTTTTTCCCTGCAAGAATAATTTAAAGTTGTCTTCTTTATTTCGCAAGTAATATCTGGCAGTAGGAACCAATTGTAGAAATCCATCATTACCAAAGTCCGAAAATCCATATCCATTTCTTAAGGTCCCACCAATCGCCCAACGAGTGGACCTGAAGTTTAAGCCTTCAATGGAAAAACTATATCCAGTGCTAGAAAGATCTGTACCCAAAGTCGTACTGGCATTAAAGTTACCACCTAATATCCAGGTACCTTTTTCAATTTGTGCTTGGAGGAAAGTAAACGAAAGAAAAAACAAAAAGAGCGTAAACCAATTTTTCATAACGGATTAGTTTATAGGGCTTTCAAACAAGATGAAAGCGCGGGTGAAAAAATCATGGTATTTCTAAGATCTTATGCGTTTGCAGACTTAGACGCCATTGAGGATGCTCCAAACAATAGCGCATACTCAATTGAATGTTTTTTGCTTGTTCAGGTCCATCCATTGGTTGGATGAAGAAGTATTTATAGTCCAGTTGATCGTATTGCTCAGGCATGGCCTCTTTTTGAGGGTAAACTAATTTTAGCTCATCACCCGAAAACACTTTCAACTCAGTATTGGCTTTTGGGCTCATACAGACCCAGTCAATTCCTTCAGGTATTACAATGGTTCCATTTGTTTCAACTGCTATTTCAAAACCTCGTTCTTTTAAAGCTTTTATTAGTGGTTGATCTAATTGTAATAATGGCTCTCCACCAGTACAGACTACATATTTGGTATTTCTGGTTGGTTGATGTGGCCAAAGTTCATTAATTTTTTGTGCCAATGCTTCAGCCGTATAACGGCCACCGTTTTCTCCATCAGTGCCCCAAAAATCAGTATCACAAAATTGGCAAATGGCCTTGTGGCGATCCTCCTCTCTCCCACTCCACAAATTACAGCCGGTAAATCGACAAAAAACAGCCGGCCGGCCCGACTGCGCACCCTCTCCCTGGAGGGTATAGTAGATTTCTTTGATCTTGTACATAATATTATGTATGGCAGTAACTCGAGCTAAATAAAAATAGCACTGTACCACCTAACTTTTTGAAAAATTAGATGAATAGATGTCTAAATGCTTTTAAGTGTTGGTTTATTGGAGTGGAGTGATAACCACACGGCGTGAGGTGATAACTCAGATAGGA
>JBCBCD010000867.1:0-3440 GCA_038530915.1 Bacteroidota bacterium | reverse complement strand
CTCAAACCTATGGTTAAACGAATGTGAGAAGAAGTAATCATAACCTTTGTCGATCAAGGCATTGTATTTGTTTAACATACCTTTATTTTTGTATAGTCCTACAACAAGAAAAGTAATAAGTTGTTGGAGCGCAGTTTTCTATAACGTAAATTGACTGTCACATTATTTGTATTTAAAAAACCAAACATCAACATTATGAAGCTTACGCCTTTATCCAGGATACTGATCATTGCTGCTATTTTGCTAGGTGCTTATTTTGTCATTCGCAATTATTTACCACAATTAACTGAAGGACAAAATACAGCTGAGAACACTACTGAAGAGGTGGTTCAAAATAATACAGAAGACAATGCTGAAGTAGAAGAAACTCGTAACATCAGCAAGCCGGTCTTCTCATACATACCGGAAACACCAGTAAACGGTTCATTAAAAGGAGTGGTAGAATTGGGCGCATCCGGATTCAACTCTTTCATCATTAATATGGATCGTCAGAAGCGCTGGGAAATGAAGCGCAAAGACTTTGGCGCCAGTCTGGTACATGAAAACATGGCTACAGAACAAGATGTAAGAGATGGACTTAAACAATACATTGCGGAAATGTTGAATTATGGAGTGGGAGGAAAAGATATCCATTTTGTGGTAAGTTCCAGTGCAATCCGTACTCCTGAGGTACAAAAAATTAAAAAAGGCTTGGAATCTTTAGGTTATGTGGTAAACTCAGTTACTGCTGAACAGGAAGGGATTTATGCTTTAAAATCGGTTTTACCGTCTCGCTATGAAGGAAATGCTTATGTAGTAGATATTGGTTCAGGTAACACCAAGGTGTCGTGGTTGGATGGCAGCAATATTAAAAGCTATGAATCATATGGCTCTAAATATTATCAAAATAATGTAGATGATAGCAAGGTATATAATGGCATCAGAGATGTGGCTGGTAAAATACCTTCTTCTAAAAGAGAATACTGTTTTATGATTGGAGGGGCTCCCTTCCAAATGGCTAAAGACATTAGAGAAGGAGAGGAGCGTTACACTACTTTAATGGATCCTAACGATTACGATACGGAAGAGCAGAAAATGAAAGCAGGACTGAATATCTATAAAGCATTAAAAGATGAGACCAGTACAGATGTGTATGTCTTTGATTGGGATGCTAATTTTACTTTAGGATTTTTACTATCGCTCTAAATATCTTTTGATTTTTTGATACTGAGATGCTTTGATTCAATTCTGCTAAATTAAAAAGCCAGCTTTTTAATTTAGCAGAATAACTCTGCGAAACTCCTTTACCTCAGCGGTGCAAAAAATTGGGCAGAAAAATTTGTTTGATCGGCAAGAAAATCGAACAACTTGGTCTAGTCCTAAAATAGCTTCCCGGGCTAATTGACCATTATTGTGCCATCTTCGATGTGTACCTACCGGTTTGCCTTTATCATATTTTTCTTCGATATAGGGCTTCCCATTTGGAAAAAACATGCGATGTTTTCCGTGACTTTGACCATTTTGAAACAGAAATTCTCTTTCCATTTGACCATTGGCGTAGTAAGCAATATTTCTATTAAGCTTCCCATTTTCAACTTCTATGATAAAAACTCCTTTTTCTTCCGGCAAATTTTCAGCTGCACCGCCTGTATAAGGTCTACCTTTATAGAAATAGGTATCAGAATGTGATTCAGTAGCTTTTACTTTTCGGCTAAGGCTATCGATTGGAAAAATACATTCCATGATTTTCTTAGGAATTTGTCCCATGAGTAAGATTGGAAAAGAAAAAGCAATAATGGATAATATGATTTTTGATATAATTTAGGTTTTAGTAACTACCAGAAAACAGCAACTTCAACAAAAATCAGTAATATTACAACTACTCTGATTTTTATTTAACTGCTCCTCTGGGGCTAAATATAGGCAAAACGAAATGCTTCAACCGACCACTTTAGTTCGTGATTCAAAACTGTCTTTTTCCAGAATCATCCTTGGTGTAATGAAATGGGGAATATGGGGAAAAAATTATTCTCCTCAAGAGATGCTTACTATCATCGAATCGGCTATAGAAATGGGCTTGACTACTTTTGATCACGCAGATATATATGGTCACTATTCCACAGAAGCAAGTTTTGGGGAAGCCTTAAGAAAGAAACCTTCTTTAAGATATGACATCCAATTGATTAGTAAGTGTGGAATAAAAATGTTAAGTGACAATCGTCCTGATCACAACATTAAGTCTTACGACCTTTCAAAGGCTTATATCATCAATTGTGTCAATCAATCTTTGAAAAACTTACATACCGATTACCTCGATTTACTATTGATACATCGCCCTAGTCCCATAATGGATCCTGATGAAATTGCAGAAGCTTTTGAATATTTATTGAAAGTAGGGAAGGTAAGAGCATTTGGGGTTTCCAACTTCAGTCCTACACAATTTGACCTTATTAATAATAGATTTCCGATTGTAACGAATCAGGTTCAGGCCAGTGTTATGCATACTGATCCATTTGTGGATGGAACCTTTGATCACGCTATAAGATATCGTTATAAACCCATGGTATGGTCACCTTTAGGAGGGGGAGATTTCTATACTAAACTAGAAGATGAAAGAGTGGCTCGCATTCGTGGAGTTATGTCTGAAATTGCTTACAAGCATGGCGGAATTACAGTTGACCACCTTGTTTTGGCTTTCTTATTCAAGCATCCTGCTCACATCTTACCTGTACTTGGGACGGGTAGATTAGATAGAATGAGAACGGCCGTAGAAGCTCTGGATGTAGAATTATCAGATGAAGAATGGTTTATGATATGGGAAGCATCTCAAGGGCATGAAGTACCTTAATACATCAGATGCTTCTTCTCATTTTTCCGCCAGCCGGATTGATTTTCATATTTGACAAAATAGATGAGTAAATCTGCCTGATTGGAATAATCTACAAAGAAAATCTTCTTTTTGGCCTGGTTAGAATATTGAGTAAAGAACCATCTGCCTTTGTTGTCTTTTGCCTGATTAGAATACTGTACTTTATATACCTTAAGGTCTGCCTGATTTTCTTGTTGTGTCACAAAAACCTTTACATCTGCCTGATTGGCGTAATCAACAGAATATACGCTTTGTGAAGATAGGTGGGTACAAAGTACACCGAATAAGAAGGTTAGTAAGATTCTCATAGTAAAATTTGGGTTTATGTTTTAAAAATTAAAATCCAGCAATATTTTCCATCCGTCATCTGTTTTTTTCCAAATCAATACATATTGCCCTTTCCCCGTAGATTGGTAGGTACCTATATCATAGGCTATGTCATTATTGACTTGTTCAATTCTGCCTGAGTAGAGTTTAATTTGCCAGTTTTCATTGGTCATGTAGTTGTATACCGTTTTTATCTCCTGTCCCTGGTATTTTTTGCCATTGTTGAAGTAATATCCATTGGGCAAACATAAATTATTGACCAGAC
>JBCBCD010000866.1:0-3442 GCA_038530915.1 Bacteroidota bacterium | reverse complement strand
TAACCAAAACCTGTTGATAACTTGTTAGTAAACTGTTGAGAAGCTAAACCTTAGTGTTAGTATACCAAATCGATTGCTTTTTCAAAATACTTTTTCTCCAACTTAAACTTTTCGTTTCTAAAAATAGTTCCTTGTATGTTCATCTAAGGTAAAAATTTAACTTATTTTCAAGGAATAAGTCGTGATACTTATCTATGATCCTATTTTAAAATGTTCATATTTTTCTAACTCGTCAGTCTGGAATTGTACTCCAATGCCGTTTTCAACTCCTACAGCCCAATATCCATTTCCTTTATAACTCATGTCTCCTATTGTAGGATCTTCAGCCAACATCAATGGACTATCCATATCGTAAAACTCAATTTCCGGATAGGCTAAGCAAAGATGTGCTAAAGCTGCAATACCCAATCTAGACTCAGAAAAACAACCCACCTGAATTTTTATACCTGCTGCTTTAGCAAATTGTATGATAGCTATGGCCTCTTGTAGGCCACCCGATTTAGCTAATTTGATGTTGAAATAGTCAGCTGCATTTTGTTTTATGTGAGAAAGTGCATCTTTAGAATCAAATAAGGATTCATCTGCCATGATGGGAATAGGGCTTTCTTTATTGAGCTTGATGAGGCTATTCATATCCCATTTGGGGATGGGGGCTTCACACCATTCTATATCAAACTGATAAAGATCATTAAGTATTCTTTTGGCAGTTGGAAAATCCCAACCTTGGTTAGCATCTAATCGCAAGGCAATATTGGAACCTATTTTTCTTCTGATCAATTCAATGCGATACATATCCGTTAAGTAATTGCTGCCCAATTTAATTTTTATGGTATCAAAGCCTTCTGAAACGAACCTTTCTGCTGCTTTTGCCATCTTTTCTGCGGTATCCATTCCTATGGTCATATCTGTTCTAAGCTGACGATCATTTTGGCCACCTAGGAAACGATATAAGGGCATTTGAGCTTCTTGAGCAGCTAAATCGTGTAAAGCCATATCAAAAGCACTCTTTATGCAGCTGTTGCCCGCAAGGCAGTTTTGTATGCTTTTTAAATTTTGTCGTAGTGCAAACTCTGTATTTGTAATTGCCTTGGCAATGAATTGTGCATTTACAAATGCACTGGCTTGTGTTTCTCCAATGAGGGCAGGGTAGGGGCTACATTCTCCCCAGCCTCGCAAACCTTTGGAAGTGTGAATGCTTACAACTACATTGTGAGCGCATTCTATGGTTTCTAAAGCAATCACAAATGGAGTCTTCAATGGGATGTCAATCTTATAAACTTCAATTTTTGTGATGCGATCCATAATAAAGATTTATTTGTTACTGTTCATAAGAAGGAAAAACTGCTAAGCTCCTTGTATGAATAGCAACAATTTATAAAGATTTATCAATCTAGCCATTTATGTCGGTAAAAGTCGAGCAATTAACAAAAATATACCATTCGCAGAAAGCAGTAGATCAGTTATCTTTTAAAGCTAGTAAGGGAGAAATTTTGGGGTTTTTAGGGCCTAATGGAGCTGGAAAGACCACAACGATGAAAATCATAACCTGTTTTTTGCCACAAACAAGTGGCCGTGTTGAAGTGTGTGGGTATGATGTAGCTACGGAGAGTATGAATGCAAGGAAGGTAATAGGCTATCTGCCTGAACATAATCCCTTGTACAAAGACATGTATGTCAAAGAGTATTTAAACTTTGTTGGACGTTTGCATAAGGTGAAAAAATTGAAGACACGAGTGAAAGAAATGGTAGAACTGACAGGTTTAACTCGTGAACAAAACAAACAGATTGGTGCATTGTCTAAAGGATATCGACAGAGAGTGGGTTTGGCACAAGCTATGATACACGATCCCCAAGTATTAATATTAGACGAACCTACTTCCGGATTAGATCCAAACCAATTGGATGAAATAAGAGGTTTGATTAAGCGCATAGGACAAGAAAAAACGGTCATTTTTTCGACTCATATTATGCAGGAAGTACAGGCATTATGTGATAGAGTGGTGATTATCAATAAAGGAAAATTGGTGGCCAATGATTCTATAGAACAATTGAAAATTAAGTTGACCGGAAAAAAAGCTACTATTGTGGCTTTTGAACAGAAGATGACTAATAAAGATTTGATGAAAATTAAAGGTGTGGCGAAAGTTGAACCTCTGAAAGAGGGTAGATGGCGACTTATTTCGGATCAGGATATAAGAGCCAATGTGTTTAATTATGCTGTTAATACGAAATTAACGCTATTAGAATTGAGCCCACAAGTTTCATCAGTTGAAGATGTATTCAACAGATTGACCAATTAATTAAAGTGACACGCCAAAACATGAAAAGACTTTACTGTTGTTTCCTATTGCTATTTTTAGCAGGATGTATATATGGACAAGGAGGTTTAAGTCCTTTAGGTACCATTAGATTTAAAGATGGATTGTACAATAACATTCAGGATTTTCAAAGAGATCAACCTGCTGTCACATTAAAAGACATTGCCATAGTAGCTGCTATCAATCCAAGAACCCTTATTGCTCAAGTTGAATCCATTGAACGAAAAGCTTCTGGGTATAAGCTTGATCCCAACGAGTTTTGGGGCTTGAGTTTAAACGGCAGACCATTTATTCGTGTACCTTCCGATAAATTAGGAAAATCTTTACCTACCTTTGCGGGTCTTAGCGTAATAGGTAAGATCTGTTATTTTTCGTATGACGAAGTAAGTGTAGAGGAAATAGAATTGAAAGTCTACAATCCAGAAACGGGTAGACCGTTTAGAAAAGGTACGATTGATTCTGAAAAGAGGGTCACCATACATAGAATGATCAATTTCTATACTGGTGAAATAGCTCCCTTGGATCAAGAAACTTTATTGGGATGGATAGGTCGCGACGAAAAAGTATTGAGACAGGTACGCAGGATACAAGATAACGATACAGAACAATTGATCAGAGCGATCATGATGTATAATGATAACTAAAAATAGCAGATGTTGCGCAGCAACATCTGCTATAAAAAAAACATATGCTTAGCATTTTTTTAAAAGAAATCAACGCATTTTTTAGCTCATTAATAGGATACATAGCGATTGGGGTTTTCCTCGTAATCATGGGCCTTTTCTTTTTTGTTTTCCCGGATACAAGTATGTTCAACTATCCCTATGCTACATTAGAACAATTGTTCAATAATGGACCATTGGTATTTCTCTTCTTAATTCCGGCAATCACCATGCGTTTGTTTGCAGAAGAAAATCAGAATGGTACCATAGAATTATTGGTAACCAAGCCAGTCTCAGATTTATCCATTATTATGGGCAAGTTTTGGGCAGCTTTGGTAGTAGTGGCTTTTGCTATTCTTCCCACTGTGGTTTACTACTACACGGTTTACCAGTTGGGATCACCAAAAGGAAATAAAAGTAGCGGAGAGAAAAAAGAGTCCTATGTAAGATCCCACAATCGCA
>JBCBCD010000865.1:0-3443 GCA_038530915.1 Bacteroidota bacterium | reverse complement strand
CGCATTGATAGATCTCTATCAATGCGATTACGATGGCAAAAATATTGGCAGACTCCATAAGTAGTAATCTGATCAATACTGAAATGCGATAGTATTTCATTTTGTCATTTAGGCCTACAATCAAAATTCCCTGGTTGGTGCGTTGTCGATCTATTAGATAAGTAGCAAAAGTCATAGACAAAATGAAAATGGGGACAATAGTATCATAAATAACCATCCTATCGACCTGCTTATCAATGCCGGGACCAGAATTGATAAACAAAACTGTGAGACAAAAGAGGACTTGTCCCAGCAGCAAAAAAAAGAATAACAAATTTAGTTGGCCAAAAAACTCTTTCATAGGGCTGTATAACAAAAAAAAATAGGCATTGCCTTTGGCAATACCTATTTTTTAATTTTTTATCTACTAGCTTTCCAATACAAAATCTTCAGCGCCATGAGTCAAACGTTTCAAGCGCTTCAAGAATAAGATTAATAGAAATCCAAATATTGCTGTAAATATAAAGATGGAAATAAAGGTCCAAAGCTCTTGATTATCCTGTACTTCAAATACTTCTACTGAACCAGAATAATTAGACTCTCCTTCTTTTTTCTCCATAGAAATAACCGCAGTAAGTGGTTCTTGAGTGCTATGCTCCATACTCTCCAAGAAATCTGAGAGCAACTCATTATTCTCTTCATCAATATTCAAAAGCCCATTTATAGCTTTACCGTCTTTTGAGAATACCACATTGCCATTATCCAAAGCAATATCACTTGTAACTTCAAAGTTGGCTTTATTTTCATTAGATTCGAAGGTTACTAAATCACTAGCTTGGTCTATATTCGCTGCCAACTCCACCTTTACAGTCTCTGTTTGTGAAAGCTCACCAATGATCCCCGCAACTTTATTACCTAAACCTGTTGCAGCAAAATAAACCCCCATCATAATAGAGACATATTTTACCGGCGCTACTTTGGTAATAAATGACATCGCAACCGGAGAAGCACAAAGTTCACCTAAGGTGTGTAATAAATAAGCTAAGATTAAAAGTATCAAAGCTGCGCGATCTCCATATTCTACCACATCTGCTGATGCTTTGGCCATGAATAAGAACCCTACCCCCATAATGATAGTACCAACAGCCATTTTCAAGAGAGAAGATGATTCTCTTCCACTTTTTCTCCACCAAATCCAAAAGGCACCTACTAAGGTACCAAAGATGATGATAAACATCGCATTAACCGATTGGAAAACCGAAGCAGGTATTTCAAATGGATCAGTGAATACATTACTTCGCAAGTAGAGATGGATACCTAATATGGCTGCACCAATTACTAAGAATATATAAGCTGTATCTTTTTTCTTGGTCAATTGATAAATACCTCTCAACAACAAGAAACCACCAGCACCAAACAAGAGTATATCCAAGGTGGTCAAGGAAACTACTCTATCAATTTTCTTAAGCGTATAGATATTCATCAATCCTCCTGCTTGTTCGAAGGCTCCCCAGAAAACAATCACAATCAAAAACGATAAGAGTAACACGACGAACCGATCCTTTTCTATCTTATCCACGTCCTGATAAATCATCATCAACAAACCAATTACAATAGATAAAAAGATACCTAGTATAGCATAACCAAAACGGTCAAAACTATCCAGAAAAGCTAAGGAAGCTCCAGCACTACCTACTGCTAAGACAATTGTAATAATCAACTGAGTAGGACTCTTGAAAAGTCGTTGAAACAAAGTTCCCAATGAGGTAACCTCAACCCCATTTTCTGCCAAGGTCTTTGGTGACTCTCCCACTCCTTTCAAATATCTCTGGCCAAAAAAGAAGAGAATTTGGCCAATCAACATGCCTATACCTGCTAAACCAAACCCATAATGCCAACCATAAGTCTCTCCTACAAAACCAACGATCAAAGAGGACAAGAATGCTCCAACATTAATACCAATATAAAAGATGGTAAATCCTTGGTCTCTTCTCAAGTCACCTTGGCGATACAATCCACCTACCATAGTTGAAATATTAGGTTTCAAACAACCAACTCCTGCAATGATCAAACCCAAACCCGTATAAAATGCCCAAATAGCTTCAACGGCCAGAATACCATGTCCGGCTACCAGCAACATACCCCCCAACATTACACTTCGTTTCTGTCCAATGTACTTATCGGCCAAAATCCCTCCGGGTATAGAAGCTACATATACCAGCATGGTATACCAACCATAAATGGCTAAAGCAGTAGCTGCCGTATATCCAAGTCCTGCATTATCTGCAGTCACCTTTGTAGTCATGTATAGTACCAAGATGGCTCGCATCCCATAGTAAGAAAAGCGTTCCCATAATTCTGTGAAAAATAATACATAAAGTCCAACAGGATGCCCAAACAATTGTGGTGCGTTGTCGTAATCGTAGGTATTCACGCTAGTGTTTTCTGCCATGTCCGTTTATTGTGTTGTAATTTCGAGTATGAAAGTTTGCCTGGAATATTTTACTTTCCTTCCTCTACACGGTGGGAAAGTAAATACTCCTATTTGGCGTTAAAAATAGATGTTTTATTGGTATCCGTGATAATTTTGCCATTTAATATTTGGCAGCACTACTTCTTCTTTGTGTTAAATTGATGTTAACCAAGCATTTGCGCATAAATGACGCTTTTATACATTACTTCCAAATGGATTACTTTTCAAAATCATTATCTTTCGACTCTGAAAAAAATCCTGTGGATATGAAAAAATATTTAGGCATCATTTGCCTTGTTTTTTGTTTTAATTTTTTGTCAGCTCAAAAACTGGATCATGCTCAAGGTGAAATGATTATCCTGTTTCATGAAGATGCAGACCTCCAAGAATGGGCCAATGAGATGCAAATGCTTGGCCTGCAACCTACTGACCTTTATCTGGAAGAACAACTTTCCATTCCACTCAATATTTGGTTGGTAAGCTTCGATTTCACTCGCATACATGAACGAAGGTTTCTGGAATTAATTCGGCAGCACGAAGCGGTCGATCTCGCTCAATTCAATCACTTTATTGATTATCGTCAGGCCCCCGATGACCCTGATTACTTTAGGCAATGGCCATTTAATAATACAGGTCAAACAGGTGGAACCATAGGATTGGATCTAGGCATGGAAGAAGTTTGGGATATCACCACAGGAGGGCTCACTCCGGATGGTGACACCATAGTTGTATGTATTATTGACGATGGTTTGGACCAAACTCACCAGGATTTTGAAGGCAACCTTTGGGTAAATTATGATGAGATTCCCAATAATGGAATAGATGATGATAACAATGGTTTTGTGGATGATGTCAGAGGTTGGAATGCATTTTTTGACAATGATGATATTTACAGCGATGCCGTACATGGTACGACTGTTACTGGTGTTTTAGGAGCAAAAGGGAATAATGGAGTGGGTATTGCCGGTATTATGTGGGATGTAAAAATGAT
>JBCBCD010000864.1:0-3450 GCA_038530915.1 Bacteroidota bacterium | reverse complement strand
AATGGATATATTTAAATAAGTCCATTATTTAGAGCATAAAGTATTAATTCTGAAGAAGAACTAATATCCAGTTTTTTCATGATGTTCTTACGATGGGTGTAAATGGTGTGTGTACTTAGGTTCAAAACATCTGCGATTTCCTTCGCAATTAAACCTTTAGCAATCAATCTTAAAATCTCTATTTCTCTTGCAGATAATGGAATGGAAGTGGTTTCAGCTTTAGGGCTTGCAAAGCTTTTTTCCAGCAAATAATCGATGATCTTTGTACAATAGAACTTTTCACCTTTTGCAGTAGCATATATGGCATCTTCAATTTCTTCTTCCCCACAAGTCTTCGTTAAATAGGAGTTTACACCAGACTCTAGTACTTGATAAATGCTGGGCTTATCGTTATTACTACTAATCAATAGTATGTTGGTATTGGGGAATCTGTCCTTTACCTTTTGTAAGGTTTGAAAAGAAAAATAGCCAGGTTGGTCAAAATCAATGATTAAGACATCCGCATTTTCCGTCTGTAGACAATTGATCAGATCCTTTTCATTCTTAACCTGACTAACTATCTTGAATTTATCGTTCTTTCCAATAATATGGTTTAACCCAACTCTAGACAAGAATTGAGCATCAGCCACAGTAATTGATATTGTATTCTCCATAAACACTACGCTTAATTAAGTATCCCTTCAGTAAAATTACAGGGCGAAACCCAATTACACAAATTTTATTTAGACTTAATCAAAATTAGGATCAATTACTTATCTAAACAAAAGAATCAAGCTATCGTTTTTCAAAAGTCATAAAAATTTCATTCCCTAATCTTGGTTTGATAGAATCGGATGCCATTTCCAAAGTGATTAAATCTAAATAATTAGAGAAAAGTTGTTGATATTCAGCCTTGTTCCCTCCAAAAGGCGGTCCCTGAAAAGGAAAGTTAGCTGCAAATAATACACCAACTAATTTCCCACCGGGTTTCAATAATTGTTGCACTTTTTGTGCATAGGCTTCTCTCAGGCCTGGATCTATGGCTGAAAAAAAAGTTTGCTCTAAGATTAAATCATAAGTTCCTTCCAATTCAAAAAAATCTGCCAGCAAGAGTTGCTCAGCTGGGAAGGCTGGATATCGTTCCTTTAAAAACGAAAATGATTGTTCCGCCCAGTCACACACAAATACGTTTGTATAGCCGTTTTTGTGTAGCCATTCTGCTTCGTAAGCTTTTCCGGCTCCGGGTAGTAAGATCTTTTCTGTTTTGGCAACTTCCTTTTTTACATAATTAATTAGGGGAGGGGATGGATGACCAATATCCCAGGGAGTATTATTTAAATCATATTTTTCATTCCAAAAGTTAGCGTTCAGCTCGCTCATTCATCTGTACTTTGGTTCTCTTTAAAGAAGTCATCTTCCTGCATATTGTTCGGTGGATCCGTAAATCGTACGTTGATTTTATAACTACCATTAAGTGAGTTGACAACAGGAACAAACATGGTGCGAATAATGTTGGCAGCCTGATTTTTGGCACTTTCCATCACTTGAGGTGACATTGCATCTCTTCTAAATTCTTCTCTTAGTAAGTCAATGGATTGATTCAGGTCAATACTTTCGACCTCTCTCAACCAACCAATATCTAATTTTTCAAACCTTGGATAAACGTCCTGTGAGATGATTTCCGGTTGAGGTAGAGTCACCGTAACCAGCTTACTTCTTGAATCTGCATTGACATCAAAATACTTATTCAAATCAAAACCAATTTTGACCATGCTGATCGCAGAAATTTCAATATCAGTTGATGAAACTGAAAATCCCCAAATCTTGGTTTGCAATTGTTTGTTCACTGCTTTTTTATCTGAAACTTCGTAGGTGATTAGCTGAGCGAGTACGGATTCCATCCGTTCTTGCATTAAGCCTCGGGATCGGGAGATATCTCTTACGGTGGCCTGTTCTTTCATTCGATCCATCATGGGTTTTAAAGCTTCAGTGATGGCTAATCCACATGGGGTGATCACATTCCTCCCTTTAGCTATGATCTTGCCTCCTTCAGTGGGTAAAACAGTAGAAACAATATGATTGACCAAAAAGCAGGTATACTTTGAAGCTACTTCATACAAGAAATCTATAGAATTTGAGGACTCACTTTCATACCAGGTTTGTACGGCCAGGTCAGTAGTATCTTTTAAGGCCAAAAAATCACTGTAGTACAAATTCCTCAGATAAGGATGATGCTTTTCATATTCATTACTTATCTGCGTCAACTGTGATGGCGTTAAATCCATTCTCCTCCCCACATGATCCAAAATAGCTAGGTTTACCTGTCTGACCAAACTATTGAAAGCCTGTCTATTGCGCTGAGGATTGGCCAGGATGGTTAATACTTTTTCTTCATCCATATTCAGCTTAAATTCCTGTGGCACATAATTAATTTGGAGTTCTTGTGGCACATTGGAGTAAGTGCCCAAGGTCGCTTGACGATTGGATCTCCAAATCATTATTCCCACAAAACTCATGATGAGTACCACTATAAGTAATCTCATCATGGATTTACTCCTCTGGGTAGGTAGACTTTTCTTAGTTGTTGCCATTTCGGTGGTGATTTGCTTTCGTTATGTAATATAAGCAAGCGAATACAAATAAAGAACAAAGCTTTACTTTAGAACGAATAATATATGTAATAGTAACAACCTTACTATTACTTCAGTTGGTAGGAAATCTTTCGATCTGCTTTACTTGATGCTTATATTTTGGAAAGAAAAAACCTTTATCTGCTGGTTTAAAACTTTGATGCTTCTTTTTTCGGTACAATAAATAGCTCAACACCTTGCTTCATTTTCTTAAATACTTCTTCTTGGCCTCTTTTTACCCTTGCCTTGGAAAGAGTGGCAGTCATTACATCGATGATTACGATTTCACCGAAAGTATTTTTATAAGATTGAGTTTTTCCACCGCCCAAGTCAATTACTTCATTTTCAGCGATCAGGTAGGTTTGTTTGGTTTTCACACCCACATCAGAACCAAAGCCAAGTAATAATTCTACCGCTTTATTGCCTTTGGTCTTTTCCATTCGGATCACTTTAGTTTGGAGAGGAGCGATCTCATTCAGCAATACCGTTACTTCATCGCGCAGTTTATTAACAGCTTTGGTGATGGATTCACTTTGAGTTCTGGCTCCAAATACTCCATTTAACAGACCATTACTGATGTTTCTATTATTCATCGTTTTCACTTTAACGACTTCTGCTGTTTCGACATCTACCACAGAAATTCTGGCATTGACGATACAATTGTACCTTCCTTCTCGATTTCTATCCACAGAAGTACTGTTTACTTTCCCCATAATGATGAATTTAGCTCCCTCAGCAGCTGTTTTTTCCAGAGCACTTTCATCCACCTCCTGGGTAGATTGCATCCATTCTTTATCTTTTAACTCTTCATAAAAAGATCGATCTATAATAGTTACTCTTT
>JBCBCD010000863.1:0-3454 GCA_038530915.1 Bacteroidota bacterium | reverse complement strand
TCAACAGGATCACTCCACCATTCGTTGGTAGGGTCTTCTTGCTGTGTGAAATTGAAGTCAGGAAACCTCTACAAACTTCATGTAAGTGGAAAAGATTTGGCCAATGTATTCTGGAAGACTCCAACTTCCGCCATTGGCAATATTCCATCTTCTTCCCTACTACCAGATTTTACGCAAGCCTTCACTACAGAGGCCTATACCAAGCTTTTAAAAACGGCTATTATCGCAGAGGTATTTGAAATCGGGGCAGAAGAGTTTGAACATTTTGCAGCTCACGGTTCAGATTTTGGAGATCTCGACTTTAACGAATTGAGTTTTGAACATTGGTTGCGACTAGAGGCTTATATCCGTTTTAGAGATTCTTTACCTCAAACAGATACCAATATTCTCGAGTTTTTCAATTGGACTCATAATCCGGATGATCCGACCCTACTAAGTGAAAAAATTGCGGAACTTACGCTTTGGGAACAAAGTCGTATCGAGCAATTAATCGCCGAAGTGCATTTTAATTTGGATCGCCCAGAAGCCTTCCACAATGAAATCAATCTTCTCAAGCTCCAAAAGGCTCTTGTGGTGGCAGATAAAATTGCTATGGATATCGATCTGTTGTTCCAATGGGCAAAGCCCACTTCGAATTTCAAAAAATGTCGAAAGATTGCTGATAGCATTCAGCATGCTTTTAGAGCGAAATACCAACAAGAAGATTGGGAAGAGGTGGTTAAACCGTTGAACGATATCATCAGAAATCATTCAGAAGATGCACTGGTCGCCTATTGTCTACAATTACCTGAGATTATCGATTGGGGGGTAGAAGATGCGGAAGGTCTGTTTGAGTACTTCCTTATCGATGTCAAAATGGATGCTTGTATGGAGACCTCCAGAATAAAACAAGGACTTTCCTCAATACAACTGTTTATTCAGCGGTGTTTCCTAGGTCTGGAAGAAGAACACAATGGTATTACACCAGAAGTTTTAGATAGAGAGCGCTGGGAGTGGATGCAACGCTACCGCGTATGGGAGGCCAACAGAAAAGTTTTCCTATACCCAGAAAATTGGATAGAAAGTAATTTGAGAGATGATAAATCTCCATTCTTTCAAGAGCTCGAGGGCGAATTGCTCCAAAATGATATCAACACCCAGAATATTTCAGACGCTTTGAAATCTTACCTCTATAAGGTAGATGAAGTGGCCAATATGGAAATTGTCGGACTTTATATTGAGGGTCAGAAAAATGCAAATCTCGAATGGGAAGAGGGAAGTAAACTTCATGTATTCGGCAGGACGCGGTCGGCTCCTTACTTTTTCTACTACCGATACCTGGCCTTAGATCAGGAGAACTGGCAACCCTGGGAAAAAATGCAGGTAGATATCCCTTCATATGACATCACAGGGTCGGATAACAAAATTGTTGGTAATGGATGTTATGTAGCCCCGGCTATTTGGAATGGTCGCCTTATTGTAGCCTTCCCCCAGTTCATGAAGAAAACAAGACCTGCTGATACGGGGAACACCAAGTTTACTGACATGGCCAATGACAGTTCACCCAATGACAATAAACCTATTGATTATTGGGAAATTAAAATGGGTATCAGCGAATATAGAAACCGTAAGTGGACACAAAAGGTTCTGAGTAAGGATGCTTTATACCATGAAAATGGGGCGAATCTACCAGACTTGAAGCTTTATGAATTCATTCCGGTTCCATCTGCCGCAGATCTAAGAATTAGAGCTTTGTACAACGGTGGTTCCTTGCCAGATAGTCAGCATGGCTTTATGTTTGGCGTTGGCGGTGGTTTTGAGCTATTAACAGCATCTCCTGGAAATAACTCGGTAACGGTGAACGACTTCCATCATAACAATGGTAGTATCGTATCGCTTCAGATCAGTAACGATGTAAACGAACATCTATTTAACGATACCGGCCTTACCACCTATAATTTCAGCAATTTCAACATCCCCTATATGCACGATTTGATGGGGTTGGTGAATCGACCAAAATTAAAGCAGTTTTTCAGGTACAATCTATCTTTAAATGGAGTGAATAAAGATGATGCCTTTGGTAGAGATGGCACTAGTTTCCACGAGTTGAAAAGGCCATATGCATTGTACAATTGGGAATTATTTTTTCATACTCCAATGATGCTGGCAAACGCTACTAGTGAAGCACAACAGTTTGAAGAAGCCATGAAAATGTACCACAACGTTTTTCACCCAATGGCCGACGGCCCGGATGATAAGCGGTTTTGGCAATTTTCTCCATTCAAGGAGCTCGACACTCAGAATATCTTAGATGCTATTTTTAATAATCTAGAACCGGGCACTGCGAACGCTGCAATTCACGAATGGCGTGAAAATCCATTCATGCCGCATTTAGTCGCACGGAGCAGACCGGTTGCTTATATGAAGTGGGTGGTGATGAAATATATAGACAACCTCATCGCCTGGGGTGATTATTTGTTCCGCCAAGATACTATCGAAAGCATTAATCAGGCTTCTCAATTGTATATTTTGGCCTATCATATCTTAGGAAGACGACCTCATATGATACCGAAGCGCGGTAAAATTCTTCCACAAACCTACAATTCCTTGCTCGGAAAGTGGGATGCCTTCTCGAATGCCATGGTAGAATTGGAAATTGCTTTACCATTTAGCAACCAAACCAGCCTGCCATTTGGCATTGACAACGGTGTGGTGGGAATGGCCAATATTTTTGGTTTCTCTTCAAGCTTGTATTTCTGTATCCCCAATAATCCAAAGTTAATGGGATATTGGGATACTATAGAAGACCGATTATTCAAAATAAGGCATTGTTTGAATATCGAAGGTGTGTTTAGAAAACTGGCCTTGTTTGAGCCGCCCATAGATCCTGCTTTGCTCGTTAAGGCAGCAGCCCATGGCTTGAGTATTGCCTCTGTGCTAAATGACTTGAATACACCAATGCCAAATTATAGGTTCCTATATCTGCTTAGAAATTCTATTGAGCTTTGCAATGAACTAAAATCTTTAGGAAATTCCATGCTAACGGCTATCGAGAAAAAAGATGCAGAAGCCTTTAGCTTAATTCGTGCCAAACATGAAAGCACCATGCAAAACCTAATCATGGAGGTTCGGAAAAAGCAGCTAGAAGAAGCCGAAAAAGCCCTGGACAATTTGATGGAAAATAGGAAATCGCCTGTCCAGCGTATGCAGTATTATTTGGAGCTCATTGGAGAGGACCCGAATAAAGTTCCAGGAATCGACGCTGATTTTACGGTCTTGGCCAATGGTATTGATGCACCAGTTGACGAAAGTGGTATTAAGGTCAACAAATACGAAAAGGAGGACATGGATAAGGCCAAAGAAGCGCACGATCTTCAAGACGCCATTGGTAAGGTAGAATCTTTAGCTAGTGTCCTTCATGCCATACCAACTATTGGGGCCTTTGCCACTCCTATTGGGCCCAATAGGAGTGGCA
>JBCBCD010000862.1:0-3456 GCA_038530915.1 Bacteroidota bacterium | reverse complement strand
TTGGTTGGTTCATTTTAAGCTTTATAAACTATTTCATTTCATCCTTAAAGTATCAATCGTTTCTTTTAGATATTAATGATACAAAAAGAAATCACTAACTTCATCAAGTATTATAACAACGCACCAAAAAAATCTCCCAATGAAACTCGAAGGAAAAACTGCCCTCATTACCGGAGCTTCTTCCGGCATAGGTAAGTCACTTGCTTATTTATTGGCTTCCCATAAAATGAATGTAGCATTGGTGGCTCGTTCTAAAGATAAGCTACAGGAAATTGCAGTTGATATCGAAAAGAAGTACTCCGTATCTACCTGGACCTTGAAAAAGGACTTAAGCAAACCCAATGCTGGAAAAGAATTGTATGAAGAGCTTAGAATCCTAAACGTCAAAGTTGATTTATTGATCAATAATGCCGGCTTTGGAAAGTGGGGTGGTTTTGAAGAATTTACCTTAGAAGAATATCAAAATATGGTCCAGTTAAACATCACTGCTTTAATGGATCTTACCTATTTATTCTTACCGGATCTAAAACAAAGAACAGAGGCTGGTGTCATTAATGTGGCGTCTACCGCTGCGCTTTTACCCGTACCATTTGCCAGTGTTTATGCGGCAACAAAGTTTTTTGTGCTTGGTTTTTCCGAAGGCTTGTATGGAGAATTAGATGGAACGAATGTCAAAGTACATTGTTTATGCCCGGGAGGTACTGCTACCAACTTTAATGATGTAGCTAGTTCAGGAAAAATAGGAAATAGCAATGGACCGGATCAATTGACTCCCGATGAAGTAGCCCAACAAGGAATTGATGCTTTTCTGGCAGGTAAGCATTATCATGTTACAGGAAGGAAATTATCAATTTTAATGACACGATTTATGCCAAGGAAAAGCGTCGTCAAAATGGTGGCGAAAGCCTGGAAGAAGAGAATTACGACATAGACCCTAGGCCATGGGTCATAAGTCATGGATTTGTTAGAACAGCATGACCTATGACCCATGACCCATGACCCATGCCCTAGGGCCTTGGTTCCAACCAAAACTTTCTCAGTTTCAACTGCTCGGCTGTAGGATTTTCGGTAAACTCTAATAAAAGCGGTACGTCGACTTCTATCTGACGATTAGGAGCGCTACATACTACTTCTTTTTCTTCACCATCTACATTGCGGATCACTGTAAAACTCATCGTTTCCAATTCAGGAAGCTGTTGGATTTGATTACCGAAGAAAGTCTGTAAGTCAGGACCTAGGCCTGGTATGGTTTCTCCGTTCATTTTTATCAATCTATCACCAGATTTCAATCCCATGGCTTTACCCATGTCATCCAACTTATTTTCGTCAAGGATGGTCAGCTTAGGTTCGTTCTTGTAATTTTTAACAGTGATATTGTTCTGTGATAGTACAAAGCTATACTGTTTTTTCTTACCATTCAAAATATAGTCTACACCTACCTTTTTGAAGATATCTGCATAGGGCAATGATTGAGTACCTGCTACATAAGTTTCAAAGAATTGACCTATTTCAGGATAAGTCATATCTGTTATTTCCCGGAATAAGACATCATCTTTGAAAGAAACATCTGCACCATATTTTTTTGCCAGCTCGGCCATCATGTTTTGTACACCGTAAGCTCCATCTGAAAGTTCTCTCAAGTGAATATCTAAAGCGACTCCTATCAGTGCTCCTTTTTGGTAGACATTGTAGTACTGATCTTCATACTCGTCCAACGCTCCCAAACTCAATTCTGTGAATGGAAGATTATCCTTAAACTGCTGAGAGATCAACAATTTTTCTTCCAACATAGCCAAGTATTCTTCAGGGGTAATTAAGCCGTATTTTACCTGAACACTACCGGCAAAAAATTCTGTAATTCCTTCGTACATCCAAAGGTGGCGTGACATTTTAGGGTTGTTGAAATCAAAGCTTCCTATTTCTTCAGAGTGAATATTTAAAGGAGTAACAATATGGAAAAACTCATGAGCTGCAAAATCTCTCAACTGCTGATTCATGTCTTCTATAGTAGCTTCCGGCATATAGTATAATGAACTATATGAGTGTTCCAATGCGCCATAGGACAAAACGGGCAAATCTGTGAAGTAGAAAATAAAAGCATATTTGTCTACCGGTAATTGGCCACCTAAATACTTATTCTGTGCTAAAAGTACTTCTTCAATGCTTGCTGCAATTTCTTTGGCAGTAATTTTTTCATTAGGAGAATAACTGGCAATTAATACATCCGTATTGGCAACTTTGATAACGGCTGTATCTGGTTCACTATACATTAAAGGAGAATCTATCAATCGGTCATAATCAGATACTTCAAACTGATCGACTGCTACATCATTGAAGTTAGTTGCACTTTCTATAAGAAAATCACTTACTGCTGGTTGCTGAGCACTCGCTTGTAATCCTGTAGCTCCGTAAAAATCTTTTTCACGAATGAAGTTCAGCTCAAAAGACTGTTTCTTCATTCCTTCAAAATAACCAAAGAAGCCACTGGTATTGATGATGAAGTTTTTGTCGTCTTCAATGTTCGTACCTGCAGGTTGAAAAATTTCAGGCCCCTGCTTTTCAGTATCATAGGTGTCTTCTACCCAATAAGTAAGCCGCTTAACTTTTTTGGCCTTTTTGATAACCCAGGAATTGTCATCTTTTCTATCTACTTCAAGCTCTCTACCTTTTTTGTCATATGCTTTCAATTCAGATACCATACGACCATAGTCAGCAATAGCATAAGTGCCGGGAACTATTTTAGGCATATAAAAAGTAATTTCTTTTTCTTTGATCTTAGGTGTACGAAGTTCTACATACACTTTGTCTTCTTTTACCTGTGATAAATCTACTACATAAACGTATGGATCGTTTGCAAATAATGCAGTAGTAAGTAGTAGCGCCGAAAGGCTGAGCAATAGTTTGTTCATAATTTTTTATGTGGATGAGTTAGTAAGAGGGTATCTCTATCACTCACTCTGAGTTGCCGAAATTTGGCTGAAGGAGACAAACTCTGTTTATATCATTGTAATTATTAAACGAGTTATTGGTACACTTTGATGACAACAAAAACTCAATTTAAGACTATTTTAATGAAATTGTCTAATGTTTTCTGCCGTAAGTGAGCGCAATGGCTTATGAATACTGACAAAGCTTATTTTGAGTTTCGTAGCCATAGTTCCGAGACGAAAAATAGCTGAAGTTCAGGATTTATAAGCCATTGTGTGCAAATAGGTGAGAAAACTTTAGACAACTTCAATAAGTAAATGTTGGTGATTCTTGCTTTTTGGAAGGAAAGAGGAATTTTATAGATGAATGAATTATACTGATGGCCATCAATTTAATTCATTCATCTGTTTTGGTAGAACTTTTCCCTAAGTAATGGACAAAAAATAAATATCCGATTTAGAGCTAGTTATTTTGACTTTTAGTTTCGTTATTTTTCTCAGCAATAGCTAGGCTATTCCTTCAAAAAAT
>JBCBCD010000861.1:0-3463 GCA_038530915.1 Bacteroidota bacterium | reverse complement strand
AATTGGATAAGTTGGCATTGGCTAGTCCGGGCTTCAATTCTACAGCAGATGTAACAGCTTGTCCGGGTACTGATACCTGTGCCTTGGGGGTAACCAATAGTACCCATTTAGCAGTAGTACTTGAAAATCTAATAGAAACGGAATACCCTGATCTTTTAAAAGAATCCAACCTTAAGATCAAAATTAGTGGTTGTATGAATTCTTGTGGTCAACATATGGCTGCTCAGATAGGATTACATGGAAGTTCTATCAAAAGAGGAGTTGGTGTAGTACCAGCGATGCAAGTAGTAATGGGAGGTGGAGTAGATCCTACCGGTAAAGGGTTTGTAGCGGATAAGGTTATTAAGCTTCCAACAAAACGCATTCCACAAGCCATAAGAGATATCCTCAACGATTACCATTCACAGGAGGAGGATTATGATTATTTCAACGATTATTTTCAAGATAAGGGCAAGCGTTATTTCTATAATTTATTGAAGCCACTAGCTGACCTTGAAAGCTTGAAACCAGAAGAATTCCAGGATTGGGGACAAGACCATCAATACTTCCAATCTATTGGTGTAGGTGAATGTGCAGGAGTTACCCTGGATGTTGTTTCCACCATCTTAAATGATGCAAAAGATAAAATCAAGTGGGCAGATAGAAGCTTTGAAGAAGAAGGATATGCCGATGCCATATACCACGCCTATACTGCATTTGTAATTGGTGCAAAGGCTATTTTGCTAAGCCTGGATGTGAAGTGTAATACCCACCGTAAGATTCTGGATGATTTTCAAAAGATTGCTATTGAACCCGGATTGATTACTGGCTATGAAGATTTTCCAAGCACTGTGTTAGATATGAAAAAACAAGCGCCTACACTTGATTTTGCGCGCACTTACATAGAAAAAGCTACAAAGTTTGTGGAGCAGGTTAATGCACATCGTGAACAACAATTGGTAGCAGAAGGAGGAGTAGACAAGCTGGTTGTTAACGATTATTATAAAGCTTAGGTCATGAGACATGTATTTCCTAAAGTCAGTTTGGTAGGTGCAGGGCCAGGAGATCCGGATTTGATTACATTAAAAGGTCTTAAAGCCATACAGTCTGCCAATGTCATCCTTTATGATGCCTTGGTCAATGAAGCCTTATTGGAACATGCTCCTGCTGAATGCATGAAAGTTTATGTGGGTAAAAGAGCCGGACAGCATTACCGCACTCAGCAACAAATCAATGCCATGATCGTGCAATATGCATTGTCCTTTGGGCATGTTGTACGATTGAAAGGGGGTGATCCATTTGTTTTTGGCCGTGGCCACGAAGAGCTTACCTATATTGAACAATTCAATATTCCTTGTGCAGTAGTTCCTGGATTATCTAGTAGTACAAGCATAGCCACTTTACAACATGTACCTATCACACGCAGGCATGTAAGCGAGAGTTTTTGGGTGATCACTGCGACCACCAAAGAAGAGAAGCTCTCTAAAGATTTGGAATTGGCTCAGCAGTCTTCTGCTACGCTAGTCATTTTGATGGGCATCAGGAAATTGGCTCAAATAGTCCAGAATTTTCTGGATAAAGGTGAGTGCGATAAGCCATTCATGATTGTACAAAATGGTTCTTTTGAAGAGGAAAAAGTGGTACTAGCTACTGCTGAAAATATAGTCGAAACAGCTGCACGCGAAAATATCGGAACACCTGGAATTATCATTATTGGAGAAACGGTGAAGCTGCATCCCAAATGGAAAGCAATTGAAGCTACTGTAACTTCTGAAATCCTTTAATACATGCAACAAGAAAATAACAACCCACTATATCCGGTTTTTTTCAAACTACATAAGCTGAGAATGCTTATTGTGGGTGCAGGTGAAGTAGGCTTTGAAAAGATGTTTTTTATTCTGAAAAGCAGTCCCTATGCCGTGATTACAATGGTGGCTCCTGATATCAATCCGGAAATCACGGACTTATTGGAAAAAATGCCCAATCACAAGGTAAGCATCATCCAAAAACCTTTTGAAGCTACAGATATAGATGGATATGACTTGATTGTTGCAGCCACCAACATTAGAGAACTTAACCACGAAGTACACCATATCGCAAAAGAGAAAGGCAAACTCATCAATGTAGCAGATACACCAGATTTGTGTGACTTTTACCTGGGTTCTATCGTTACAAGGGGCAACTTAAAAGTAGCCATCTCAACCAATGGACAATCGCCTACACTGGCTAAAAGATTTAGACAAGTGTTAGAAGAAATATTGCCCCAAGAGACCAACCAGCTCTTAACCAATTTAAAACAGATTAGAGATCAATTAAAGGGTGGCTTTACTGAAAAAGTAAAGCAACTCAACGATATCACTTCTTCATTGGTAGATCATGAACCTGATCACTAGAGGAAGGACCATAGGCTAGACGTAAAACAACTGTAATAAAAAATGACAAAATCTATCATTTCGAAACCAAGTCTTGAGCGAGGTGTACTCTCTTCGTTCAATGAACGCTATCAAACACTCTCTATTGAGGAAAGGTTGACGGCTTTATTTCATCAGTTCGATGAGAAAGAAATCCTGATCACCTCTTCTTTTGGGACAAAATCTGTTTTGTTGTTGCACATGCTGCAACGCATCAAGCCTGGTCATCCGGTTTATTTCATAAATACCGGCTATAACTTCCAGGATACACTCAAGTACAAAGAGCAGCTCATTGAGCAGTTTGATCTTAATGTAATCGAGATTAAAGCTGATAAAGAACAGCATGAATACACTAGAATCACAGAGCTTTGGAAATCTGACAATCAAAAATGTTGTGACATCAATAAGGTACAACCATTGGCACCGGTGAAGTCAAAACACAAAATTTGGATTTCAGGCCTAATGGCTTATCAAACGCCTCACAGAGCAGGACTTAATATTTTCGAACAAAAGGGTGAAATCGTAAAGTTTCATCCATTTATTGATATTTCAGAAGATGAATTTGAATCCTATTTAGATCGTTTTAATCTTCCAAGACATCCACTTGAAGCACAAGGATACGGCAGTGTTGGCTGTACTCACTGTACAAGTAAGGGCAAAGGAAGAGAAGGACGTTGGAAGGGTTCTGAAAAAACGGAATGTGGATTGCATCCGGATTATTTTGCAAAAAAATTAGCACAGAAGTAAAATGAGAACAGCGGATATCATCATTGTTGGCGCCGGTCCTTGCGGTTTGTTTACTGTTTTTGAAGCAGGCTTGCTAAAAATGCGTTGTCATGTGGTAGATGTATTGCCACAAGTTGGAGGCCAATTGACCGAAATATATCCTAAAAAGCCCATTTATGACATTCCCGGCTACCCATCTATTTTAGCAGGTGACCTGGTAGAAAAATTAATGGAGCAAATCAACCCTTTCAAACCTACCTTTACCCTGGGTGAAAGAGTAGAATCGGTAGAGAAGGGCGAAGACGATTTGTATACCTTAACTACTAATGAAGGAACAGAGCTTAAAG
>JBCBCD010000860.1:0-3467 GCA_038530915.1 Bacteroidota bacterium | reverse complement strand
TTTGTCTTATGGTGGTGATTTCCGTTTAAGTCGTAGTATTTTACTCAATTTCTCCTTACAAACACGTTTTGAGCAAGGGTTTAAGTTTAGAGACTTTTTGCCAATTGCTAATTTGACTTGTTTGATGAGATAGCAAAGATTTTAAGTACCGGCAAATCCTTCGGATTCGCCAGTACTTATTGTATTTGTCTTTAGCTAATGGGATTTTCTTTGATTATTTGATAAGTTTCTTTGAGTGGATCAAATAAATCAGTGCTAAACTTCAAGAAATAAACATAAAAAGGTAGCAATCCACTATTACTAAATATTCCACTTCAAGAACTCAACAAGCTTTGATCTCGAGGATGAGTCCGCATAGTTTTGAAATCGAATTTAAAATTTCATTACTTAATTAATCCTCAAATTTTTTATGAACACGATCAAAGTAAGAAGTCACCAGATCATTGTAATAATGGCAATGATCTTACTCATTGGCACTCAAATGATGGCCAATGTCAGAGTTTACCAGTTTACAGATTACCAAGGCAAAGCAATTGAGTGTAAGCCAGGCGAGCATTCAATCCACAAGTTTTCGAAGCTTTTTTACGGAGAACCCTACTGCTCTATCAAAGTACCTAGCGGATATCTATTAGATGTTAGTTACTATGGGAGAGGTTGGAAGAAAGGAACCTATAAAACCTATACCAATAGCGTAAGTCGTTTGAGCATTAAGTTTAAGAACATTAGAGTACGTAAACTTAACAATGACTCGCCACAAGATAATGGAGATAATTACAATAAGCCGGATTGTGGTAGCAATTGGGTTGTACAATTTTATCAAAGTAGTAATTACAAAGGCAAATTCGATTGTTATCCTGAAGGCAAGCACAAATATGCTTCTTCTTTTAGGGCATATCCTAAGTCTATAAAAGTAAAAAAAGGATATGAGCTACTGCTGATGTCTCGTGGTCGTCAGGTGAAGAAAATTACAAGCAGTACCGGTTATGCTAGGGTGCCAAGGTTTGATTACATTCTAATGAATAAAGTAGGCGCCTCCAAGCCACCTGCAGCTACTAAACCCAGTAAACCAGCTGGTTGTGGTAGCAATTGGGTCGTACAATTCTACGAAGGCAGTAGCTACAAGGGAAAGTATGACTGTTATACCTCAGGAAAACACAAATATGCTCCTTCTTTTAGAACCTATCCTAAATCCATAAAAGTGAAAAAAGGCTATGAGCTTTTACTCATGTCTCGTGGTCGTCAGGTAAAGAAAATTACAAGTAGTACTAGTTACGCCAGGTTGCCAAGATTTGATTACATCCTAATGAAAAAAGCAGACAATCAATCTGGAGGTAACGCTTATACCAATCCAAATGGGGGAAGATCGGGCGCTGACAACAATAGAAAATCAGGCGGGATGGTCAAATTTTATAGAAAAAGTGGTTTTACTGGTGAATATGATGCGTTTATCTCAACGAATAGCTCTATTACAAATTTAACTACTTCTTTTAGTCCTCAAGCTGTTGAAGTACAGAAAGGATATGAAATTACACTCTATCATGGTTCTCGGGTAAAGAAAATCATCACCGGAATGGGGAATGACATCACCTTTAAGTTTGATAAGTTTAGCATAAGAAAAATCGAACCACAAGAAGTCGGAGGGCTCAATTGTGGCTCCAATTGGGGGGTACAAGCTTGTAGGTTTCAAAACTTCTCGGGACAAGGTATTTGCTTTCCGCTAGGTGAGCACCCTGCTTACTCTTTTTCAAGTGGCCTGCCAAAATCAATCAAGTTGAGAAGAGGATATGTCGCCATTTTTATGAAGAACGGTAAAGTGGTAAACTCAACTTCCAGAAGTATCAAAAACATAAGCTTTCAATATGATAAACTATTGGTTAAGACCAATCGAAATTACATAGAGGGTCCTGTCTCCAGGTTTTAAGTTTTCAGTAAACAGGTTTTTTTACAGTAGTTAGAATGTTTATCCGGTCACCATGATTTTGATGTGGGTGTCAAAATAGGATGGTCTTTGGTGAGCTTTATCCATATGGTGACCGGTTTTTTCCTTCAATTAACCAAAACAATCAAAAATGAAAAAGTATATCTTCTCAATAGTTGTCTTGTCTTGTTTATTCATACAAAATAGAGCAAATGCTCAGGAAATCGAATTGGATACCCTTTTACCGGAAGAAGAATTTATTTATGAAGAATTGGAAGGAGAGGTGCAGGAAGAATTTTCAGATTTAGAAAGTAAAGTGATTTCAGAATCAGAATTTGCCATTCCTTCTGCACCCGCCTTTTCTTTAATGGGAGTCACCCCAGAATTGGTACCCCGACCCGGAGTAGTCCGGAATTTTAAAGTAGACTGGAGAATTAGAGATTATATGGGAGCTCCTGATTTAGCCATTGAAGCTTTACCGGTTTGGATGTTGTTCTATAATAGTGGAGATTTAGACAAATACAGGAGGTCTTCTGGTTTTGGACGAATGCTATCTACTTTAAGCTTTTCATTAAGTACCGCTAGTTTCAACAGCACGAATCATCTGGGCTATGCCGTCAAGCTGAATCTTTTTAGAGCTAAAGACCCTTTGAATGACCAATCGATCCTTGACGATTTTCACCAACAAATTTTGGAAGAAAATGCTGATAACGATAGGCTAATAGAGGAGTTGGAAGCACTTTTAGATAGAAGTGAGAGCCCTGAAATGCGTAAAGTATATCGCAGACAAATCAAGCAATTAAGACAAGTCAATCAAGAAACCATTAGGGCAAAAAGGACAGAGTTAGAATCCATTCGCCAAAGTTATACAGCAGCTAATTGGAATGCATCTATGCTTGATATTGCCTATGGCAAAGTTTATTCTTATGATAGAGCCGATATAGACTCTTTAGGCATGGTCAATGAAGGATACGGTCTTTGGCTGAATGGCGGAATTAAAAGTGGTAGAAACGGATACATCAGTGGTATAGTAAAACTATCCAGGTATGGTGAGGTAGACGCCTTTCAAGTGGGTTTGAGTATGAGATATGGTAATCCTAAGTACAACTTCTTTTTGGAATCCTTCTACGAAAGAACAACGGAAACAGTAGATATTGATCCGGAATTTGATCCTTTCAAATTCAAACAAACCAATTACCGTTTGTCTTATGGTGGTGATTTCCGTTTAAGTCGTAGTATTTTACTCAATTTCTCCCTACAAACCCGTTTTGAACAAGGATTTAAGTTTAGAGACTTTTTACCCATTGCTAATCTGACGTGCTTAATGAGGTAAATAGATGTTTTCATCTCGCGCTGAAAGCGCGAGATGAAAAACAAATCATTTATTGTAGAAGTATTCTTCTTGTATCCATCAACTTACCTTGTGCCAACATCAAAAAGTAAGTTCCTTTAGCATTATTTGCAATATCAATGCGATCACTAAAAGTACCCTGGAAGTTACCCAGAATATTTGATGCAACAGGTAGGGTTGTTTACGAAAATAATCTGG
>JBCBCD010000859.1:0-3468 GCA_038530915.1 Bacteroidota bacterium | reverse complement strand
TATTGATTTAAAAGACGCTTTTTGGGGCATACAAAATTATTTAGAATAAAGTCTATTATACGTTGGCATCAACGAATCCCAAGTTTTCGATTAAATCGAAAATTCGGTATGACTCATGTTTTAACCCCATATTCAAAGTACATGAAATAGAATACCATACACTAATAAAAACCAAAATGAAAAACTACCTTTTGTTCTTATTATCCATTTTAACCTCATTGTCATTTGCCCAAACTCATACTGAACTTATTGTAAAAAATAAGATTGATCATATCTCTACGCTAGCCAGAGAGCCCATGGTCGCCGAGCACCCTAGTGGAGCCTTATTTGTTACAGGCTATAGAAACAATAGTATGACTCCACAATTGTGGAAAAGTATGGATATGGGGAAAACATGGAAATCTGTAGATGTTGGTACAACAGCAGATGGGGCCATCGGAAATTCTGATGTGGATTTATACATTGATGCCAAAGGCAATATTTACTTGCTTAGTATGACTTATACTCAATTGCCGGAGGATATGGAAGGCTTTGACTTTTCCACCATGAAAGGAGAAAGAATTGCTGTCGGTGTAAGTAAAGATGCTGGCTCTTCTTGGAAATGGCAAACCATTTCAGAAAACGACTATGACGATAGACCATGGATTACTGCTACGACAGATGGGAGCTTGCACATTATCTGGAATGACGGCAAAGGAGTACATCATGCTGTTAGCAAGGATGAAGGTACATCTTGGCAAAAACAAGCTGATGTATCCCCCAAAGGTGGTTCTAGTTTTTTAGCCGATGGATATAATGGGCAATTGGCTGTACGTATAGCACCATTGTCAGCTTCGGCCTTTAAAATGGATGAGGGCGTTGATTTGATTAGACTGAGCCTAGATAATGGCAAATCCTGGAAAGATGTTAGCATTCCTGGAAAGCGGACCTGGACACAAGATTTGAGTGATATCCCAAGATGGGTAGAACCTTTAGCTTGGGATAAAGAAGATAGACTATATCTGCTTTCTAGTGAAGGTAAAGAACTAAAATTAAGTGCAACCAAAGACAATGGTAAGACATGGAAAGAATACATTATTGCAGAGAGTATGGATACACTTTACTTTCCCTATATGCAGATGAGTGAACAAGGGATTCTATGTACCTGGCTATCTGGTTTCAATGAAAACATTAGACACCATGCCGCAATTGTTAAGTTTAAAGAAGAAAAAATACAAATCTTCGCATTGGAACCACTCCAATTAGACGTTTGGTCACGCTTTGGAGGTGGAGACTATGAGCGTTCTACTTGTGGAGAATATTTTCCCATTATTCCACTTTCCAATGGAAATATTGGCATGGTCACAACCATTCAAAACTCAAAAGCCAATCGATTGGGGTTTACTTGGTGGGAATTGATACTGAATGAATTTTAAGGCTTGCTTTAATCAATCATTCTTAAGTGCTTGGACAAAAATAAGTAGAGTTTTTGATCGATCAGATTTTTAGAGCTGATCGAGGCAAATCCGCAAGGTGATTCATATCAGCTGAGGATTTAACAAAGGGCAGCTTAAAAAGATGACATCATAAAGTGATAGTTATTTGTGTCCAAGCACTTATTTATAAAAGCTGTTGGACTTACTCTATACACTTGTTTGAATTGCCTGCTAAATGAAGAGAGGCAGGAGTAGTTGAGTTGTAAGGCTATTTCATTCAAAGTAGAATATTGCTTGGATTGTATCATTGTTAAAGCTAAATCCAACTTTTTTAGAATGAAATACCGATGTGGAGAGATTCCAAAGGCATCTTTGAAATCTCTAATTAATTGGAACTTGGACAAGGAGGCTACTCGTGAGAGTCGATTTAAATCAAACTCTTCTATTATCGTGTCTTCTAAATAATTCCTTGCAATATTTACCCTTTTGTAGACCTCTTTTCTTGTAGCAAATTTCCTGCGATCCAATTGATTGATTTGTTTAAATATTTCATTCTGATTGAACAGTAGGCGTTGTCCCAGTTCATAGTAAAGGTCAATAGGTATAATCAAATCAGGATCTGAAGTTATTCTGGCTTGTAGATGGAGTAAAAAATCAAGTTGACCGTGTATGACATCGTCAAACAATTCAACATGATTTTTTTCTTCTGCTTGTGGATATTCTAGAAGTTGCTTATCATTTATCGTTAACAATTGATAACACTCAGTCAGAAGATCTGCGCCCAGAAATATAGAGAAAGAAGTACCACTAGAAGATAGTCGACATACATCAGATTGATTATTTACGACCAGATATTGTCCGGAACCTATTTTTTTCTCCTCCTTATTAACGATATAATGCTCTTCACCTTGAATAACATATTTCAATGAAAAATTTGAAATGTAATTAAGTGGTGTGAATTTGCTTTTAAGACCTTCTACATAATAGATTTCATTTTCAAATCGCTCAGGAAACAGATTCCCACCATTTGAATTGAGCATGCATATATTTTCTTTAAAATTCATGTTGGTAGATGGAAGGTTTTCGCAATAAATGTCAAACGATTTCTTGATTTCATAACTTTATTTGTGCCTAAAAAAAAGCATGATAAAGATAAGAATTCTGGCCGTTCTCCTAATGCTACCATTCTGCTTGTTAGCCCAGAATGAAGGAAACGAAGAAAAGGCAATTGAAAAAGTAATTTTGGGGTACATTGAAAACTTCTTTACCAATGACTTTGAGGAAATGGAAATTTACCTCCATGAACGTCTGGCTAAGAGAGGTATTAATCAAGGTGGCAGACTAAGTAAAGAGTTTTCAAAAAGCGAATTAAAAGCTTTAATGAATAGTAAACAAGCGCTACCACTGAAATATCAATCCAATAAGGTTGATAGCATATTTATTGACAGAAGTTTTTCTTCAGCAATCCTAAGTACAGGCTACCCGAATGTGAAATGGAAGGAGTATATCCACTTGGCAAAACTGGATGGTAAATGGCAAATCATGAATGTTTTTTGGAATTTTGATAAGCTATGAAACGATTTTTATATTTCTTTTCCGCCTTCTTACTTGTTAATTCTTCCTGTGCTCAGAGTGTAACAAATGGAAAAACGGAGCAGATCAAAAGCTTGATCAAAGAGGCTTTTTCTGCTAAGCCTACAATGGCCAATGATATCCATAGTCTGTTGATCTATGAAAATAAAACAGACTTGTACACTGAATATTTCAATGGCTTTACAGCTGATAGTTTAAACAACCTTAAATCCATCACCAAGAGCATAGTGGGTTTATTAACAGGAATTGCATTGGAACAAGGGCATATTAAAAGCCTTCATCAACCCATGATTGACTTCTTTGAGGAATGCGAATTGGAAGAAACTGTATGGGTTGAAAAAAAGAACATTACAATAGAAAACTTATTGCTAATGCAAGCCGGTATTGCCTGGAATAACCGAGCATTAATTAAAGATGATTGGTGGTTCAATGAAAACCCTCATTGTTTCTTACTCAGTGA
>JBCBCD010000858.1:0-3471 GCA_038530915.1 Bacteroidota bacterium | reverse complement strand
CTCCCGCTCCGATCCAGACCTGTGGTCAACGCGGTTTCATGCTTGTATGGCGCAATTTACCATATCATCAAAAATCTGGTTTAAGGAGAGCCATTGATATATTGAGTGGCTTATCAGGTATTGGTGTGATTAACCTGAGCGCAGGTGATGTAGTAAGGCACCGCTTGGTAAAAGCAATCATCAATGCATATGACAAGGCAGATCAAAGCGAAAAAAGATTTGATAAGAAGCCAAAAGCTTCAAAAGGCAGAACTATCGAAGAGGAAGAGTAAAATATTTTACCCTTGACTGAGTTTGAACATTTTGAGTTTTATATTTTTGACTTACTGAAAGTTGGCTACCAAAAAAAGTTATTGGTTTAGCAATGAAACCAAGTGGATTTTAGAGGAGTATTAAATATTGAGGTTGACTTACAAGTGCCGAAAGGTGACTATACTGATATACGTAAACACATTTTAGAACAAATTGCCCTTATTTGCCTATTTGGTAGGTATGAATCCTGATATCGATCAGATTATTAGAATTCGTTGGGCATAGTTCCATAAAAGTACACACAGATATTATGAAATATCAAATAACAATAAAACCCGAAAAAGCAGCAGCCTTTTATCAAATGCTCAATGCGATGCGTGCTTTAGAAGTAATTGAATATTTTGAAATTGTTGAAGCTACTGAGCAAGATAGCAATTCTTCAACAGTTGGAGGTGAGTGGGAAGAAGCCTCTGTAAAAGATCGCGTTACTCAGGAGATGATCAAAAAATATAGTGATCTGGTGGATTTGGATTAGTAAAGAAGAGACATGAACAATCACATTTCTCTATACCATCGTCTTAGAGAAATAAGTTTATTATCAGCCCATCAACCAAATTACCTAAATCTGTAAACTAACTGACTATTAGTAATGGAAACATTGACCACCCAAAGGACCCATGACAAACTCGTGGGGGGGATTGATTTGGCAGGATCTAAAAGTATTGCCAACAGAGCACTGATCATACAAGCACTTTGTAAAGAGCCTTTCGAAATTAAAAGAATGGCAAATGCGCAGGATGTACAATTGATGCAAACCGTATTGAGTTCTGATGACCCACTTAAGGATGTAGGTCCAGCTGGAACTACCTATCGATTTTCTACTGCTTATTTTGCTATGCAAGAAGGAGAACAAATCCTTACCGGGACTGAACGTATGAAACAACGACCAATAGGTTTATTGGTAGATGCTTTGCGTTCATTAGGAGCAAATATAGCTTATATGGAAAAGGAAGGGTATCCTCCATTAAAAATAGGTAGTCCAATGGCTAGCTTTGGTGAAAACAATAAAGTTAGTATCCCTGCTAATACAAGTAGCCAATATCTTTCTGCTTTATTGATGATAGCTCCGGTACTTCCCAATGGACTGGAATTGACCTTAGTTGGTGATATCGTTTCGAGACCATACTTGGAAATGACTTTGAGTTTGATGAGTTATTTTGGTGTCAATCACAATTGGGAAGGCCAAACGATCAAGGTTGCACCTCAAGATTATCAGGCTAAAGAATTTACAGTAGAAGCCGATTGGTCTGCTGCCTCTTATTACTATGCAATGGCTGCTTTCTCTGGTGAGCTTGATTTACAACTAGATGGACTTTTTGAAGATAGCTTACAGGGAGATGCTGTATTGGTAGAAATGATGGAATTTTTTGGTGTTCAATCTAATTTTAATGAAACTGGGGTAAGATTGACAAAAAAAGAGAAATCAACCTTATCACAGTTTGAAAAAGACTTTATCAAGTGTCCTGATTTAGCTCAAACACTTGCTGTAGTTTGTGCCGGTACTGGCATAAAAGGGAGGTTTACCGGATTACAAACCCTAAGAATAAAAGAAACAGATCGGATAGAGGCATTAGACCGAGAGTTAACTAAAGTCAATGTCTCTTTCAAGGAAGATACTATAGATAAAGACTTTTACATAGTAAATGGTAAAGCCAATTGGGAAGATACGCCTTCTTTTGCTACCTATGAAGATCATAGAATGGCAATGGCTTTTGCACCCCTAGCTATGCTAGGTAAAATTGAAGTACAGGAACCTAAGGTGGTTGGTAAGTCTTATCCTGACTTTTGGAAAGATTTGGAGTCACTTGGGTTTGAGATGCTTTGATGCAAGTTGGTTTTTTCAAAAATAAAGACCAATTTTTCGTCAGAAAAATTGGTCTTTATTTTTGAAAAAAAACCTTAATATCACTAACCTCCTATCTTTAATATCTTAACTTCTACGCGTTGATTTTTCCGTTTCCCTTCGAGTGTATCGTCAGACGCAATTAAGAATCTCTTGCCATAACCTTTGAAAGTTAATCTGCCTTTGGATACTCCTTTATTGACTAAATAATCAACTACTGCTTTCGCACGCTCGGTAGATAGCCTGTCGCAATACCAATCTGGTGGAATACCATTGGTATGGCCGCCAATTTCTATGACAATATTCTTATTGTCATCCAGAAACTCAAATAACTCATCCAGCGACTGTCTAGAGTTTTGTTGAATAACAGCGGAATCTGCCTTAAAATAAATATTATCCAATCGGAATTTAGCTCCCTCTTTAAGGTCTTCACTCTTAATGTCTTTATTAAAAGTAATAGGTTCGTTCGGTTCACTTTCAACAGGATCTGGTGTTGGAGGAGTTGGCTGCTCTTCCACTTTTTGCTCTTCCTGGAAAGGATCTGTCTTTACAGCTGGGGGAGCGGGAGTTGGATCTGTTTTAGGTGTAGCCGGCGGAGTTGGAGTCGCAATAGGTGTTGTTTCCGGTTCTTCTATGATCTCTTCTTCTAAAACCAGCTCTTCGTCACAAGGAATAGGCTTAATAGAAGATGCATTATCTAATAAGATGTTTCCATTGTAAGGGAAGAGTGTTGGTGTTTTATAGAATGCTTCGAGCATAATGAAAGTATAATCATCAATAGGTTCAAATTTAAGATCGTATCTGATCCATCTATAGTTGATTACCAATGCAGTTTCTGCAAGTAAATACTGCTTGTCACAATAGTCGAACCCACCATAAATTCTCAACTTAGCAGGTGTAACATAATTAGCTTGACCACCTTTGGTTCTACTTTGGCTAACATAAACTTCAGAGCGAGCTACATAGATCGAAAAGCTGTAACATTTGCCTTTCATTAATGGAGTGCTCAATCGCTGTGATACCATTTCCCAGGTATCATTGTCTCTAACAACCATCCCCAGGTAAGTTTCACCATTCTGAGCTGGTTTTACGACACTGAATTGACCACTAGGCTGAACGTCTGGTGGCGATTCGTATGGAAATCCACAATCATGCCATCCACGAGGAGGCTTACTATGCTGTGGAAAATCTTCAAATGAAGGATTGGTCAGAAAAATCTCTTGAGCTTCCTGTGCTGATTTTTGACTATATAAATTTGTGTGAGTCAAAAAACTGAAAATTAAAAGTGATGCTAGGATTGGCCACCTCATATAACT
>JBCBCD010000857.1:0-3481 GCA_038530915.1 Bacteroidota bacterium | reverse complement strand
TAGGAGCTTGCATGAATTATTATGTTTAGAAGGTTAGAGGTTTAGAAGGTTATTTTAAAGCTAATCATCGTAACTCTTCTAAACCTCTGTATGATTATTTCAATTTTGCTACAGCAGTACCAATTCTTCTGATGGCTTCGTTCAATTGTTCTTCAGAAGCGGCATAAGACAGTCTAAAGCAATTGGGGGCTCCGAAAGCAGAACCTGTTACCACTGCCACATGTACATTATGCAGTAAATATTCACAGAAATCATCTGAATTATTGATGGTGGTATTCCCATCTGACTTACCATAAAGTTCACTGATATCAGGAAATATATAAAATGCACCTTGAGGTTTATTTACTTTCATTCCTGGAATCTGACTCAAGCCTTCGATCACCATATCTCTTCTTTTCAAGAAGGCGGCTCTCATTTCATGAGTAGGAGTCATATCCGCTCTCAAAGCATAAGCAGCAGCTTTTTGCCCAAAGGCATTCGCACCAGATGTAAATTGTCCTTGGACTTTAGCACAAGCTTTTGCTATCCAGGCAGGAGCACCAATGTATCCCAGTCTCCAACCCGTCATCGCAAAACCTTTTGAGAAACCATTTACAGTAACGGTACGATCTTTCACTGCTTCAAAAGTACCAATACTGATATGCTTATCAGTAAAATTGATGTATTCGTAAATTTCATCAGACACAATAGTGATTTGCTCGTGTTTCGCAACTACATCTACAATTCCTTTCAGGTCTTCATAAGTATAAACCGAGCCTGTAGGATTACAAGGAGAAGAGAATAGGATGGCTTTGGTACGATCCGTAATAGCAGCTTCAATAGCCTCTGGTTTTACGATATAATCCTCTTCAATGGTTGAAGGCAAGATAACAGGAGTGCCATCAGCAATTTTTATGATCTCAGAGTAAGAAACCCAATAAGGAGCCAAAACGATTACTTCATCGCCCTCATTCAAAAGTGATAAGAAGATATTTGCTATGCTTTGTTTAGCACCATTAGATACAACTATTTGATTAAGATCAAAATCAAGATCGTTATCTCTTTTGAATTTCATTTTAATGGCTTCTCTCAATTCAGGAATACCTGGTACCGGTGTATATTTGGTATAGCCCTGGTCTAAAGCTTCTTTAGCAGCCTCTTTGATATGTTGAGGAGTATCAAAATCAGGTTCTCCAATACTCAAGCTAATTACTTCATGTCCTTGAGCTCTTAAATCTCTGGCCAATTGAGCCATTTTTAGAGTAGCTGATTCTTCCATGCGTTGCAGCCTTTGGCTCAACTCATTCATTGCTAGTGCATCCATTTTATGTAGTTTTGAACTAATACGAGTAATAATCCTGCAAATTAAACACTTTTTAGAAGCAATTCCTACCGTACTCATCTCAGAAGATATAAAATTTCCAGTTTGAAACGCTCATGTTCTCATGCTGTTATGTTGTCAAGCTACTATAATACTATAACAGCATAACAGCATAATAGCATAACAAGATGATAGTATTCCCAAGGTGAGTTTTTCCATCTATTCTATTGTGAAAAAGGTAATTTTTGTCATTAAATGATGTATACAAAATTTTCTATCTTACCAATCTAAAATGAAAGAATACTAATAAAAAATACCATTGAAAGCTTTTATTTTTAGGCTTTTATGTACTTAACCACTTTAAACAATAACATGAAAGAAAAACTTCAACAGTTGTCTGGTTATCAGGAGGAGGCGAAGTTAGGAGGAGGTCAAAGACGAATAGATAGTCAGCACAAGAAAGGTAAGCTCACCGCGCGCGAGCGCATTCATTTACTCCTTGATGATGGTTCTTTTGAAGAAATTGGGATGTTGGTCACTCACCGTTCTTATGATTTTGGAATGGAAAAGCAACGTATTCCTGGTGATGGAGTGGTTACAGGTTATGGAACGGTCAATGGACGTATGGTTTATGTTTTTGCTCAGGATTTTACCGTTTTTGGTGGCTCCTTATCTGAATCTCACGCTGAGAAGATTTGTAAAATCATGGATTTAGCCATGCAAAATGGAGCTCCGGTGATAGGATTGAATGACTCAGGAGGTGCTCGTATTCAGGAAGGGGTTAAGTCATTAGGAGGTTATGCAGATATTTTTTATCGCAATGTTATGAGTTCTGGAGTAGTTCCTCAGCTTTCAGCTATTATGGGGCCTTGTGCAGGTGGAGCTGTTTATTCTCCGGCGATGACCGATTTTACCATCATGGTTGAAAATACTTCTTACATGTTTGTAACGGGGCCAAACGTAGTAAAAACCGTTACAAATGAAGAAGTTACCGCTGAAGAATTGGGTGGTGCTTCTGCTCATTCTACCAAATCAGGTGTTACGCACTTGACTGCTCAAAATGACCTGGATTGTATCGCCAAGGTCAAAAGGTTGTTGAGCTACATTCCTCAGAACTGTGAAGAAAAAACTCCTCGTATACCTTATGAATTAGGCGAAGAAATAAGAGATCAGTTAATGGATATTGTTCCTTCCAGTGCTAATCAACCCTATGACATGAGGGATGTTGTGAATGGTATTGTTGATGAGGACTCTTTTTTTGAAATACATAAGGATTACGCCGATAACATCATTGTTGGTTTCGCACACCTGGCAGGAAGAAGCATCGGTATTGTAGGCAACCAACCTATGAGTTTAGCAGGTGTATTGGATGTAGATAGTTCAAAAAAAGCTGCTCGCTTTGTAAGGTTCTGCGATTGCTTTAACATTCCTTTATTGGTTTTGGTTGATGTTCCTGGTTTCTTACCGGGTACCGATCAGGAATGGAATGGTATTATTGTCAATGGGTCTAAATTATTGTACGCATTCAGTGAAGCTACGGTACCAAGGGTAACTTTAATTACTCGTAAAGCCTATGGTGGTGCCTATGATGTAATGAATTCTAAACACATTGGTGCAGATATGAACTTCGCTTGGCCTACAGCCGAAATTGCAGTAATGGGAGCCAAAGGAGCTTCTGAAATCATTTTCCGTAAAGAAATAGCCGCTGCAGATGATCCTGAAGCTATGCTTTCTGAAAAAGAAAAAGAATATCAGGAAAAATTTGCACACCCTTACCGTGCTGCGAGAAGAGGATTCATCGATGAAGTAATCAATCCGATTTATTCCAGAAGAAAACTCATCAAAGCATTCGATATGCTGGAAAATAAAGTGGCACATTTACCGAAGAAGAAACACGGGAATATACCGCTGTAGTCATCTTGTCATCTTTTCATCCTGTTATCCTGTTATCCTGTTATCTTTTCATCCTGTTATTATTACTATAACAAGATAAAAAGATAACAGGATAACAAGATGAATAATGCAACCGCTCTTACATTACTTCCTACCTTTCCCTTTTTTCCCAAGCTCTAACAAAAGAAATACAAGTATCATTGCGTTCATTTATCAAATTATTAGATGATAGCGTGTTGATCGTGCCGTGGCAACCTCATCAAGCTTATTAAACTCTATAAAAATGAA